>NZ_JBOHKS010000100.1:0-4329 GCF_050729195.1 Hypericibacter sp. | reverse complement strand
CGCGCGGCAGCGGACGATGCATCGGCTTGCGGGCGACGGCGTCGCGGCCCTGCGGCCCGCGCTTGTCGCTCGGCAGGCGGCGCGGGGCGGGGGTCGGCGCGATCGTCGCCTTCGGCACCGCTTTCGCCTTGGCCTTCGGCGCTCGCTTGGGTGCCGGGGCCTTCCGGGTGGCGGTCTTCTTCGCCACCGGCCGCTTCACCGTCGTCTTCTTGACGGCTGTTTTCTTCTTGGCGGGCTTGCCCTTGGCGCCGGCCGCCTTCTTCTTGGCGGCGGTCTTCTTTTTCGGCTTCGCCGTTTTGGCGCGGGTCTTGCCGGGACGGCGGGCGGACGTCTTGCGGGCGGCCATGGGCTCTCCGGGATGCGATGGCGGGGGAGGGGAATCGAGGCGGAAGCTTACCGTGGCTCGAGCCCATAGCGAAAGACGGGCAGGAACCGGCCGGGATCAATCTCAGATGGGACGGTGCCGGCCGTCCGGCAACCCATCTTGAGGTAGAAGCCCGAGGCATTGGGGTCGCTCACCACCACCAGCTCGCGATGGCCAAGCGCCCGCGCGATGGCGACCGCATGGTCCCACAAGGCGCGACCCACACCCTGGCCGATGACATCGGGCTCGACGAAGAACATGTCGAGTCCCAGCCCGTCGGGCTCCGGTTCGACGCCGTAGAAGCCCAGCGGCTGGCCGCTGCCGTCGGTCGCGACATAATAGGGATGGGCGCGCAGCTTCTCCGGCATCAGGGTCATGGCGGCCCGGCAGCGCGCGAGGAAACTCGCCTCATAGCCCCAGACCGCCTTGGAGCGCAGCGACAGCTCGGTCAGGGCCTGGGCTTCGTCGGCACGCGCGCGGCGGATCGTGATGACCGGCACCGGGGCGGCCGCGTGCCTCATTTCGAGGGCTTCCAGATATTTTTGCCGGAACCCGGCAGCCCCAGACTGGGCCAGAGCTTGTCGATCTTCTCGACCACGGCCTGGTCCATGCGGATCTTGCGGCCCCATTCGCGGCTTGTTTCGGGCGGCAGCTTGTTGGTGGCGTCGAGGCCGACCTTGCCGCCCAGGCCCGATTCGGGGCTGGCGAAATCGAGATAGTCGATCGGCGTGTTCTCGATCAGCGTCAGGTCGCGCACCGGGTCCATGCGGGTCGAGATCGCCCACATCACGTCCTTCCAGTCGCGCACGTCGATATCGTCATCCACCACGATCACGAACTTGGTGTAGATGAACTGCCGCAGGAACGACCAGATCCCCATCATCACGCGCTTGGCGTGGCCGGGATAGGCCTTGCGGATCGAGACCACGCCGATGCGGTAGGAGCAGCCCTCGGGCGGCAGCCAGAAATCGACGATCTCGGGGAACTGCTGCTTGAGCAGCGGCACGAACAGCTCGTTGAGCGCCACGCCCAGCACCGAAGGCTCGTCGGGCGGCCTTCCGGTGAAGGTCGAAAGATAGATCGGGTCGCGCCGCATGGTGATGGCGCTGACGGTGAAGACCGGGAATTGCTCGACCGCGTTGTAATAGCCGGTATGGTCGCCGTAAGGGCCTTCGTCGCGATAATCCTCGAGGCTGACATGGCCTTCGAGCACGATCTCGGCCTCGGCCGGCACCTTCAGCGGCACGGTCTTGCAATCGACCAACTCGACCTTCTCGCCGCGCAACAGCCCCGCGAACTGATATTCCGACATGGTGTCGGGCACCGGTGTCACGGCGGCGAGGATCGTGGCCGGATCGGCGCCGATCACGGCCGCGACCGGCAGCGGCTCGCGCTTGGCTTCCTTCCAGCGCGCATGATGCTGCGCGCCGCCGCGATGCTTGAGCCAGCGCATCAGAGTCTGGTTCTTCCCCAGGAGCTGCATGCGGTAGATGCCGAGATTGAAATTGTCGGCGCGGTCTTCCTTGGGCTTGGGGCCTTGCGTCACCACCAGCGGCCAGGTGATGAGCGGCGCCGGCTCGCCCGGCCAGCAGGTCTGGATCGGCAGCGCCGTCAGATCGACGTCGCTCCCTTTCAGCACGACGTCCTGGCAGGGCGCGCTCGAGACCGTCTTGGGCTTCATCGCCATCACGGTCTTGAGCAGCGGGAACATCTCGAAGGCCTCGCGCCAGCCGCCGGGCGGCTCGGGCTGCTTCAGCCAGGCGAGCTGCTCGCCCAGCGCCCGCAATTCGCCAGGCTCGCGGCCCATGCCCCAGGCGACGCGCTCGACCGTGCCGAAGAGATTGACCAGCACCTTCATGTCCCAGCGCCGCGACCCGTCGCGAACATTCTCGAACAGCACGGCGGGGCCATCCTCGGCCAGGAGCCGGGTCTGGATCTCGGTCATCTCCAGGACAGGGGAGACCGGCTCGCGCACGCGGGTCAGGCGGCCGGCCGATTCGAGCCGGGCCATGAAATCGCGAAGCGAACGATAGGCCATGGGTTCAGGCGCCGGCGCGGGCCGGGTCGCCTACAAGATGCGCGTCGGGGTGATGCTCGCCCGCGGCCGCCTCGGTCTGGGCCTCTTTCAGCGCGCGGGCATAGGCGCGGTCGGATTTGTAGGGACCGAATTTGGGCAGCTTGTCGGCCGCGATCGGGCGGATGCCCCTGCCATAGGCACGCTCTTCGAAGAAACCGCCTTCAAGCCCGATGAAGACGATCGGCTTCTTCCGGCGCGAGAAGACGCGGCGCATCGAGGCCGAGTGGCTCTTGAAATTGTCATATTCCTCGGGATCGCGCTCGAACAGCAGCTCGAAGGCCTTGATGAAATCCTTGAGGAAGTCGGCCTCGACGATCTGCATGTTGGAGATGACCCAGCAGCGATCCTCGAAATCCCAGTAATAGGCGAGGCCGATGAACTTCCCCGCCCGGTCGATATAGGGGAAGAAGGGGAAGGCGCGGCAGGCGAGGCTGCGATTGTCGCGCTCGCAATGGCGAGCCCCCCGGCATTCGACCGCGGCGCAGGAAGAGCCGATCTCCTTGACGATCTGGCGCGTCGCCCGGTCATAGGGCTTGAAGCGCGTCCACATGTCGGTGCGGCTCTTCAGGAGCTCCCATTCGACCTTCTGGACCACCGGCACCGCATGCTGGGTCGAGCAGCAGACCGGCTCCCCCCCGTTCAGGGGCGCGCATTTCTGCCCGCAATCGAACCGCGAGATCGAGGCCTGGAACAGGTCGTAGATTTGACGAAAGTCGTCGGGACCAATTAATGATTTGTCAGCCATAACGGAGGACTATAACGGGCCCGCGCGCTTGCGCAACGACGCTCGACGGCCGGGCCCCTAAAGATCGGCGTTCGAGCGCCGCAAGGACGGATTGGCTCCCGATTCCGGTGGGGGCGCCCCTTTTTAGTCGAGTCTCAGCCATGACACATTATTGGGTCGTCGGTGGTGAGTATCAGGACACGAGCTTCGACCAGCCGGTGGCCGGCACCGCCGTGCGCCGATTCGGTCCCTATGACACGCATGCGGATGCCAAGGCCAAGTGGCAGGAGCTGGCCTGGGGCTCGGTCGACAACGCCCATGCGCGTTATCGCATCGAAGCCGAGAAGGACCAGTCGCCGCAGAACTACTGGGTGGTCGGCTGCAGTTATCGCGACACCAGCTTCCGCGAGCCGGTCAACGGCAAGGAGAACTGGTTCGGTCCCTTCGCCAGCTATGACGAGGCCAAGGCCGAGTGGCAGAAGCAGGCCTGGGCCACGGTGGACGATGCGATGAGCCGCTTCCGCATCGAGGTCCTGAACGGCTCCGAGCGCCCGCCCGGGGCCTGAGATTTCCATGACCGCCGGAGTCCGGCCGGACGATCTGCCGGAGTGGCTCTTTCGCGCCACCCGCTATCCCTATGACGTGCCGGCGCGCTCATATCTGTTCGACAATCAGCAAGCCGCGCCGCTGCCGTTGCCGGCCGATGCCGGTTTCGAGGGCCGGACGCCGGTCCTCGCGATCGGCTCGAACCGGTCGCCTTACCAGTTGGGCCGGAAATACCCGTTCGAAGGATCGCGGCGCCACCGCATCCCCGTCTCGCGCGCCTGGCTGGCCGATCACGACGTGGTCTTCGCGACCCATATGTCGGGTTACGGCGCCATTCCGGCCAATCTGATGTTCGTTCCGGGCATGCGCGTGCAATTGGCCGTGACCTGGCTCGATCCGGCCCAGCTCGAGGCCATGCATGAAACCGAGATCCACGGCGGCAACTACCGTTACGCCCGGCTCGACGGCATCGCGCTCGATCTCGATCATGCGGGACCAGGCGGCCTTCGGCGTCTCGACAGCGTGACGGCCTATGTGAGCCCGTTCGGCTATATGGCGCATGAAGCAAAGCCGCTCGGTCTCGTGGCCATCCAATCCGAAGGACGGCCACATCCGAGC
>NZ_JBOHKS010000099.1:0-5553 GCF_050729195.1 Hypericibacter sp. | reverse complement strand
GTCGCGGTCTTCACCGGCATCCTGATCGCATCAACCGGCGGGCCGGACATTCCGATGACATCGACCGGCGGCCTGCCACTCTGGCAGGGCGTGGTTAGCCGTGTCCGGCGGTGGTTTGTGGAACAGCATCAGCGGCGGATGAGCATCGACCAGTTGCAGGTGATGAACGACGGCGAGCTGCGTGACATCGGGCTCATCCGCGAAGACCTTCCCGGCGATGCCGATCGCCGGCTTTGGGAGCCGCGCTTGGGAATGACAGGGCAAGCCCGGAACATACGCCCCGGCATCGAAGAGGATTGGAGGACTCGATAGAGTCCGCCCAGACTTGCGCTCTATGCTTTCTTCACCTCGCTCAAGCGGGAGGGGGTTAGAAGCGGGGCGACAACACAGTGACCGGCGCTACCGCTCCGCCGGCATCTGCAGCTCGAGAATATCGAGGAACGCCCGCACCAGGCTGAGATCACGCCGCTCGGCGAGGCAGGCGACATATTCGGTCATGGCGAGCTCGTCGGCGGCGATGCGTAAAGGGACCAGTCGACGGTCGCTGCCGAACTCGCTTTCCGACACCACGCCGATGCCGAGGCCGGCGGCGACCGTCTCGCGCACCGCCTCGCGCGAATTGACCTCGAGCACCTCGCCCAGCGCCAGGCCGCGCGCCGCCATCGCGTTCTCGAACAGACGCCGCGTGGTGGAGCCGATCTCGCGCAGGACCAGCCGGCGGCCGGCCAGTTCCTTCAAGGTCACGGCTTCGCGGTCCGCCCAGCCATGGTCGCGCTCGACGAAGGCGATCAGCCGGTCCTGGCGGAAGGGGAAGGCATAGACCCGCGGGTCCTCCGGGATATTGGCCAGCACCGCCACGTCGGCACGATGCTCCACCAGATCGTCCAGGATCTGCTCGGAATTGCCGATGGTGAGGGAGAGCCGGATGCCCGGGTAGCGTTTGGCGAAAGCCGAGAGCGCGGCGATGACGTGGAAGGGGGCGTCGGCCGCGAGGCGCAGATGGCCGCGCTTGAGCCCTTTGGCGGCCCCCAGGATCTGCTCCGCCTCGGCCTCGAGGCTGAAGAGCCGCCGGGTCAGATCGAGCAGGGACTGGCCCAATTCCGTCGGATAAACCCGTCGTCCGCGCCGGTCGAACAGCTTGACCCCGTATCGGGCCTCCAGCTCCTTCACCTGCCCCGACAGGGTCGGCTGGGTCACATGGAGGGCCTCGGCCGCCCGGGTGAAGCTCCCCTGGCTGGCGACGGCGTGGAAGGCACGGAGCTGAGCGTGGTTCATCGAGCGTCCTCAAGACGGTACGGGCTATGACATAGATATAACCTATAGATCATATAGAAACCAGTGATTGGACAGATAGTTCGGGGCAGCGCCTAATAGCGTCATCGAGGCCGGCGAGAGTTTCGAGGCCCTCCTTCGCGGAAGGGGGCTTTTCAGGATCGAACGAGTTCTCGATCGAAGATCTCACCCGAAGCTTGGAATCAGAGCGTAGCGATCACATCAAAGGAGTTCGCATGGCCCGCCAAGACCCCTGGCTCCTGACGCCCGGTCCGCTCACCACCTCGCTGACCGTCAAGCAGGCGATGCTCCATGACTGGGGCTCGCGCGACCAGGAGTTCATCAAGATCAATGCGGGCATGCGCCGTCGCCTGGTGGAGATGATCCAGGGCGGCGACCGCTTCACCACCGTGCCGATGCAGGGCAGCGGCACTTTCGCGGTCGAGGCCATGCTCGGCACATTCCTGCCGCGCAACGGCAAGGCGCTGATCCTGATCAACGGCGCCTATGGCAAGCGCATGGTCCGGATCTGCGACTATGCCGGCCGCGCCCACGCCACGATCGAGGCGCCGGAAGACAAGCCGATCGATCCCGCCGCGGTCGCCAAGGCGCTCCACGCCGATCCCGCCATCACCCATGTCTGCGCGGTCCATTGCGAGACCACCTCGGGCGTGCTGAACCCGATCGCCGAGATCGGCGCCGTGGTCGCCAAGGCCGGCCGCCGCCTGCTGATCGATGCCATGAGCGCCTTCGGCGCCATCCCGCTGCTCGCGACCGAGGTGACCTTCGACGCGGTCGCCGCCTCCTCCAACAAATGCATCGAGGGCGTGCCGGGGCTGGGCTTCGTCATCGCCCGCATCGAGGCGCTGAAAGCGACCAAGGGCAACGCCCATGCGCTGACGCTCGACCTGCTCGACCAGTGGGAAGTGATCGAGAAGACCCAGCAATACCGCTTCACCCCGCCGATCCATTGCATCGTTGCCTTCGCCCAGGCGCTCGACGAGCATGCGGCCGAGGGCGGTGTCGAGGGCCGCGGCGCGCGCTATCGCAACAATTGCCGGATCCTGGTCGATGGCATGCGGGCCATGGGCTTCGAGACGCTGCTGCCCGACCGGCTGCAGGCGCCGATCATCGTCACCTTCCACATGCCGGCCGACCCGCGCTTCGTGTTCGAGAGCTTCTACGACAAGCTGCGCGAGCGCGGTTTTGTCATCTATCCGGGCAAGCTCACGGTCGCCGACAGCTTCCGCATCGGCTGTATCGGCAGGCTCGGCGAGGCGGAGATGCGCGGCGCCCTCGAGGCGGTCCGCGCCGTCATGAATGAATTGGGCGTCAAGAGCGGCGCGCCGGCCAAGCTGGCCGCGAGCGCTTGAACGCGACAACAGGAAACGAGGCAATTCCGATGAGCGAACGCACGTTGACCGTCAATGGTCGCCGCTATGCCTGGCCGAAAGCGCCGGTCGTGGTGGTCTGCATCGACGGCTCCGAGCCGGCCTACATGGAAGAGGCGATGAAAGCGGGGATGATGCCCTGGCTTTCCCGCGCGCTGCCTCACGGCACGAAGCGTCTCGCCGACTGCGTGGTGCCGAGCTTCACCAATCCCAACAATCTCTCGATCGTCACCGGCGCGCCGCCGTCGGTCCATGGCATCTGCGGCAACTATTTCTACGACCGTGAGGCCGGCACCGAGATCATGATGAACGACCCGAAATATCTGCGGGCCGGCACGATCCTCGCCGCTTTCGCCGATGCCGGCGCCAAGCTCGCCGTCGTGACCGCCAAGGACAAGCTCAGGAAGCTCCTGGGCAAGGGCATGAAGGGCATCTGCTTCTCGGCCGAGAAGGCGAACGAGACCACCATGGCCGAGCATGGCATCGACGATGCGCTGGCCTTCGTCGGCCTGAAGCTGCCCTCGGTCTACAGCGCGGGGCTGTCGGAGTTCGTGTTCGCGGCCGGTGTGAAGCTCATGCATCGCGACCGCCCGGACATCATGTATCTCTCGACCACCGACTATATCCAGCACAAGCATGCGCCGGGCACGGCGGTCGCCAACGACTTCTATCGCATGATGGACCATTACTGGGCGCAGCTCGACGCCGCCGGCGCCACGGTGGTGCTGACGGCCGATCACGGCATGAACGCCAAGCATGGTCCCGACGGCAAGCCGCAGATCCTGTTCCTGCAGACCCTGCTCGATGGCTGGCTCGGCAAGGACGTGGCCCGCGTGATCCTGCCGATCACCGATCCCTATGTCGCCCATCACGGCGCGCTCGGTTCCTTCGCCACCGCCTATCTGCCGGAAGGCGAGGACGTGACCGCGGTTGCGGTCCGGCTGGCGAAGCTGCCCGAGGTCGAGCTGGCCTTGACGCGGGCCGAAGCCGCCTTCCGCTTCGAGCTGCCTCAGGACCGGATCGGCGACATCGTCGTGGTGTCGAAGAAGGCCTTCGTCATCGGCACCAGCGCCGATCGCCATGATCTCTCGGGCCTCGACGCGCCTTTGCGCTCGCATGGCGGCGTCTCCGAGCAGAAGGTGCCGCTCTATTGCAATCGCAAGGCCTCGAGCCTGCCGGTCGATGCGAAGCTGCGCAATTTCAGCGCCTTCGATCTGGCCCTCAACTATGCCGAACCGGCCATCGCCGGCGCCGCGCGCCGCGCGGTCGGCTGATCCGGATCGGTGGGAGAACATCCATGAACGCACCCCTTCGTCCGCTGCGTCAGGAGAAGATGCGGATCGGCGGCAAGCTGGTCGGCAGCGATCGCGTCATCGAGGTCTATAACCCCTATACCGAGCAGGTGATCGGCACCGTGCCGAAGGCGGGCCTGGGCCAGATCCGCGAGGCCTATGAGATCGCGGCCGCCTACAAGCCCAAGCTCAGCCGCTATGACCGCTCCAAGATCCTGCGCCGCACGGGCGAGCTGCTCGACAGCCGCCGCCAGGAGATCGCGGAGGTCATCACCGCGGAGTCCGGCCTCTCGCTCAAGGACACGCTCTACGAGGTCGGCCGCGCCTATGACGTGTTCGTGCTCTCCTCGACGCTCTGCCTGCAGGACGACAGCCAGACCTTCTCCTGCGACCTGACGCCCCATGGCCAGAAGCGGCGCATCTATACCCAGCGCGATCCCTTGCGCTGCATCACCGCGATCACGCCCTTCAACCATCCGCTCAATCAGGTGGCGCATAAGGTGGCGCCCTCGATCGCGACCAACAACAAGATGGTCTTGAAGCCCTCGGAGAAGACGCCGCTGACGGCGCTGCTGCTGGCGGATGTGCTCTATGAGGCGGGCCTGCCGCCCGAGATGTTCCAGGTCGTGACGGGCGATCCGCGCGAGATCGCCGACGAGATGCTGACCAACCCGAATGTCGAGCTGATCACCTTCACCGGCGGCGTGTCAGTCGGCAAATATATCGCCAGCAAGATGGGCTATCGCCGCGCGGTGCTGGAGCTGGGCGGCAACGATCCCATCATCGTCATGGAGGACGCCGACATCGAGCGCGCCGCAACCTTGGCCGCCGGGGGTTCCTACAAGAACTCCGGCCAGCGCTGCACGGCGGTCAAGCGCATGATCATCCATGAGGCGGTCGCCGACGAGTTCGTCGAGAAGCTCCTGGCCAAGAGCAAGGCCTGGAAATATGGCGACCCCGCCGATCCCAAGACCGAGATGGGCACGGTGATCGACGAGGCGGCGGCCCGCTATTGCGAGAACATGACCAACGACGCGGTCACCAAGGGCGCCCGGCTCCTCTTCGGCAACATCCGCAAAGGGGCGCTCTATTCGCCGACCGTGCTGGACCATGTGCCGCTCGACTGCCCGCTGGTGAAGCAGGAGACCTTCGGGCCGGTCTCGCCGGTGATCCGCGTCAAGAATATCGAGGACGCGATCCGGGTCTCGAACTCGACCGCCTACGGTCTCTCCTCGGGCGTCTGCACCAACCGGCTCGACTACATCACCCGCTTCGTCAGCGAGCTCGAGGTCGGTACCGTCAATGTCTGGGAGGTCCCCGGCTACCGGATCGAGATGTCCCCCTTCGGCGGCATCAAGGATTCCGGCCTCGGCTACAAGGAAGGCGTGCTTGAAGCGATGAAGAGCTTCACCAACGTCAAGACCTGGTCACTGCCCTGGCCGGGGTAGGGCTGACGAGAAGTTATCGAGCATTCCCTCCCCCGAAGACGCAGGGCTGTCCGGGGAAAAATCAGGTGAGCGACATGGATGTCCTTACCAGCATGGGAAATGCTGCAGTTGTTGCCAGGGGAGACAGTCTTCGATCCCCCTACCGTGCCA
>NZ_JBOHKS010000098.1:0-12748 GCF_050729195.1 Hypericibacter sp. | reverse complement strand
TGCTGATCTATTTCTGGCGCGATGTCGGACGGATGATCGCGGGCCTGGCCAAGCTGGTGACGGGCCGCTTCGACGCCGGCGCCAAGCTCGCGCTCTACCTGATCGTTGCGACCATCCCGGCCCTGATCATCGGGTTCCTCGCCGAGCATTATGCGCAAGACATGCTGCGCCGGGTCGACGTCATCGCCTTCGCCATGATCGGCTTTGCCATCGTGCTCTTCATCGCCGACCGCGCCGGCGCCACGGTGCGCCGCGTGGAGGACATGACGATCGGGCAGGCGCTCATCATCGGCGTCGCTCAATGCATCGCCTTCATTCCCGGCACCAGCCGCTCGGGCATCACCATGGTCGCCTCGCGCTTCATGGGCTACGAGCGCACCGAGGCCGCGCGCTTCTCGTTCCTGCTGTCGATCCCCGCGATCTCGGCGGCCGGCATCTGGGAAGGGCTGAAGCTGGTCCATGAAGGGGCCGACGCGCCCTGGGCTGCTGCCGGAATCACGGCGGGCCTCTCGGCCATCACCGGCATCTTCGCCATCGCCTTCATGATGACCTGGCTGAAGAACGCCGGCTTCATGCCGTTCGTGATCTACCGCCTGCTGCTCGGCGGTGCGCTGATCGCGTATCTGTATATTTTCTGATGAACCAGAGCGCGGGGACGACTGTGGGAGTAGCTCTCACACCAGCCGCATATGCCTTCCGCCGGGCCGGTAGCGCGCAAGATAGGTCGGAAGAATCAATTCGAGTGCGGCGGCACTGATACCCAATTCCTTCAGGCCCGGCATGCCGGCGGCCACGACATTGTCGCGCTTGAGCAGGCGCACCTGATCGAGCGTGAGCGGCGGCATCGGCAGCAGCTGGAGCAACGCGCCTTGCAGGCTGGCGATCGCGAAGGGGATCGGCACCAGCAGCCGCCGGCGCTCGATCTCCTCCAGCATGAGCACCATCAGCTCGCGGAAGGTCCGGATCTCGGGCCCGCCCAGCTCGTAGGTCCTGCCCGCCGCGTCGTGACGTTCGACCGCGGCGACCACCGCATCGGCGACGTCGCCGACATAGACCGGCTGGAACCGCGTATGGCCGCCGCCGATCAGCGGCAGGGCCGGGGTGATGCGCGCCATCTTGGCGAAGCGATTGAAGAACTGATCCTCGGGGCCGAACACGATCGAAGGCCGCAGCACCGTCGCTTCGGGGAAGGCGGATTTCACCGCGGCTTCGCCGGCGGCCTTGGTGCGCGCATAGGCCGCAGGCGAAGCCGGGTCGGCACCGATCGCCGAAACTTGCACGAATTGCGCCGCCCCGGCCTTGCGCGCCGCGGCCGCGGCGCGGCCGGACCCCTCGACGTGAATCGCATCGAAACGCTGGCGACCGCCCTGATAGAGCAGCCCCACCAGGTTCACGACCGCGTCGGCGCCGGCGACCGCAGCCTCGACCGAACCCTGGTGGCGGAGGTTGGCGGCGACCGGCGTGATCTGGCCGACATCGCCCAGGGGCTTGAGGAACAGGGCCTCGTCGGGCCGGCGCACCGCCGCCCGCACCATCCAGCCCCGCTTCGCCAGGCTCTGCACCACATAGCGCCCGATGAAGCCCGAGCCGCCGAAAACCGTCGCCAATTTGCGCGCCATCGCTCTCTCAACCCTCGTTCCGCAGCCTCAGGAAACCCGGCCCTTGTACGGCACGCGCGAGGAGACCAGAGTGGCGCGCATCGACAAGCCCTGCCTTCCGAGCCGGCACTATAATGAAGCCGAATTGGCCCCCGCAGCAGGAAATCGCGGTTGACTTTGCGGGGTCCGTGATGAAAATCCCCGCCTTCGAAGCTGCCTATTAGATGCCCAGGTGGCGGAATTGGTAGACGCGCAGGTTTCAGGTACCTGTGGCCGAAAGGTCGTGAAAGTTCGAGTCTTTTCCTGGGCACCATTCGCCGGCTCACGTTTCGAGCCCGGCGCCCTGGCCTTCTCCTGTTAGGGCCGCTTACGCGCTAGGTTGACAGCTCCATGCCCCAGCCGACCATCGAGCTCCATCACGGCGACCTGCCGGCGGGGCTCAAGCTTGGGCCGGTCGTCGCGATCGACTCAGAGACCATGGGCCTGGTTCCTTCCCGCGACCGCCTCTGCCTGGTGCAGCTGTCGGCCGGCGACGGCGTCTGCCATCTGGTCCAGTTCCCGGCCAAGCCCGCGGGCGAGCCCCAGACCGCGCCGAATCTGGCGCGGATGCTGACCGATCCGGCCGTCCTCAAGCTGTTCCATTTCGCGCGGTTCGATATCGCGATCCTGCGCCGCTCGCTGGGCGTGGTCACCACGCCGCTTTATTGCACCAAGATCGCCTCGAAGCTGGTCCGCACCTTCACCGACCGGCATGGGCTCAAGGATTTGTGCAAGGATCTGCTGAACATCGAGCTGTCGAAGCAGCAGCAATCCTCGGACTGGGGCGCGCCGACGCTGACCCAGGAACAGTTGCGTTATGCCGCCAGCGACGTGCTCTATCTGCACCAGCTCAAGGCCAAGCTGGACGAGATGCTCGCGCGCGAGGGCCGCACCGCCATCGCCGAAGCCTGCTTCAAGTTCCTTCCCACCCGGGCCGAACTGGACCTGGCCGGCTGGGGCGAAGTGGATATTTTCGAGCATTGAGCAGGCCGCGGGCCGGCCTGGCCGGAAGCGACCTGGTCCCGGACGGCCCCTCGACGCATAGGGTGAATGGGCTAAAGGCTGCTAGGATTTGAGCCTGGATTCGGGCGATTCGCCGGAAATCCCGGGTTGGGCCGTGAGGGGCCGGGGTCTTTGAGGGGCCAGAAGCGCAAATCTGACGTGAATTCCGCCGGACAGAAGCCGGCGACAACGAGGCGAGGCAGGATCGACATGACGCGGCAGGCCCACCAGGAAGCGACCTCACGGCCGGATGCAGCCAAGAAGCGGGTGCATGACGATCTGACGGTCGCCCGGCGCGTCCTGGCCCAGGAGGTCGCCGGCCTCGAGGCCTTGGCCCAGGCGCTCGGGCCCAGCTTCGTCGCCGCGCTCGACCGGATCGAGGCCGTGCCGGGCCGCGTGGTCGTGACCGGCATCGGCAAGAGCGGCCATATCGGCCGCAAGATCGCGGCCACCATGGCCTCGACCGGAACGCCCGCCTTGTTCGTCCATGCCGGCGAGGCCAGCCATGGCGATCTCGGCATGATCACGCGCGAGGACGCGGTCCTGGCGCTCTCCAACTCCGGCGACACACCCGAGCTTTCCGACATCATCGCCTATACGCGCCGCTTCGCGATTCCGCTGATCGCCCTCACCAGCCGCGCCGACAGCGCGCTGGCGCGTCAGGCCGACGTCACGCTGCTGCTGCCGCGCGCCGAAGAAGCCTGTCCGATGGGACTGGCGCCGACCACCTCGACCACCCTGATGATCGCCATGGGCGATGCGGTCGCGGTCGCGCTGCTCGAGCGCAAGGGTTTCACCGCCACCGGCTTCCGCGACCTCCATCCCGGCGGCCAGCTCGGCAAGCGGCTGTTGTCGGTCGCCGATCTGATGCATGCGAGCACCGAATTGCCGCTGGTCATGCCGCAAACCCGCATGGCCGATGTGCTGCTGGAGATGACGGCCAAGCATTTCGGCTGCGTCGGCGTGACCGACAAGAAGGGCCGCCTGATCGGGATCATCACCGACGGCGATCTGCGCCGGCATATGAGCCGCGACCTGCTCGAAGCCTCGGCCGAGACCGTGATGACCGCCCATCCCCGCACCATCCGCCCGACCATACTGGCGGCCGAGGCGGTGCGGATCATGAATGGCGACGAGGACGAGCGGCCGATCACGGTATTGTTCGTGGTGGAAGACGAATTGCCGATCGGTATTCTCCATATTCACGACTGCCTGCGCGCCGGCGTGGTTTGACGGCGCGCCATCGATGACCCTGATCGTAAAGGCGGAGGGCTGAATGGCCGAGGAGGCGATGGCGAGATTGAATCCGCCCGCGCGCTCGCTGCCTCGCGGCCGCCGTCACGTGCGCGACTACAGCCGCTTCGTCACCGCGATGAAATTCGCGCTGCCGATCCTGGCGGCGGGGTTGATCGCGCTGCTCGCGGTCTGGTCGCAGATCCGGATCGAGGACGGCCGCTTCCGCATCGGCATGGCCTCGATCGCGCCGATCGATATCGACCGGCTGAGCATGGTCAATCCGCGCTTCCAGGGCATCGACGACCAGAACCGGCCCTATACCGTCACCGCCGCCGAAGCCAGCCAGGTGAAGGGCAATGACGATCTGATCGACCTGGTGCGCCCGCAGGCCGACATGACCATGGCCAATGGCAGCTGGATCGCGGTCTCCGCCGACAACGGACGCTTCCAGCGCTCGACCAAGCATCTCGATCTCAGCGGCAAGGTCAGCCTGTTCCAGGACAAGGGCTACGAGCTCCATGTCCAATCGATCTCGGTCGATTTCGGGCTCGGCAAGGCGGTCAGCGATACCTCTGTCACCGGTCAGGGTCCGGCGGGCGAGCTCGCCGGCGAAGGCTTGCGCGTCGCGGACAAGGGTGCCGTGATCGAGCTCACCGGCAAATCGCGCGTGCTGCTCTATCAGGGCATTCCGCAGGAGAAGCTGCCTTGATCCGCGTCTCGATCGGTCTCGATCCGCGGGCGGACGCAGCCTTGCCGACCTCGCGCCGCCGCTTCCTGCTCGGGAGCCTCGGCGGGTTCCTCGCCTTCGGCGCCATTTTCGTTGCCGCCCGGCCGGCCTGGAGCGAAGCGGCCGCCAGCGTCGATGCGCCGGGCAACGGGCTCGATCTGACGAATTCTTCGGCGCCGATCGAGATCGAGGCGGATGACGGCATCGAGTGGCGGCGCGACGACAAGGTCTATATCGCCCGCGGCAAGGCCCGCGCCAAGCGCGGCGATCTCGAGGTCAATGCCGATGTGCTCAGCGCCTATTATCGCGAGTCCGCGAAAGGCAGCAGCGACATCTACCGCGTCACGGCCGAAGGCAATGTGCTGCTGATCTCGAACAGCGACAAGATCTGGGGCGATCGCGCCGTCTATGATCTCGACCAGGGCTCGCTGGTCGTGACCGGACAGAACATCCGGGCCCAGACCCAGAAGCAGACCCTGACCGCCCGCGACAGCCTCGAATATTGGCAGAAGCAGCTGGCCATGGTGGCACGCGGCAATGCCGAGGTGGTCGAGGGCGACCGGCGCGTCAAAGCCGATCTTCTCACCGGCTATATGCGCAAAAACCCGGACGGCAAGACCGAGCTCTACCAGGTCGAGGCCAAGGGGCATGTGCGGATCTGGCGCGGCGAGGACTACGCCCAGGCTTCCACGGCCGTCTACAACCTCGATTCCGATATCGCCACGCTCGACGGTTCGGTTAAGATCACGCGCGGTCAGAACCAGCTCAATGGCGACCGCGCCGAGTTCGACATGAAAACCGGGGTTAGCCGGATTCTCGGGCAACCCGGTACCGGATCACGGGTCCATACCTTGATTTTCCCGGGTCAGGGAACGACGCCGACGGCGCCCTGACGCCGGTGCCGTGGCAAGCCCTTCGCGCGGACATCGTCCGCCGGAGGTTCAGGCCGATTTGCGAACGAGACGATGAACGAGACCAGCTTCACCGATCACAGTCGCGCTGCACGCTTGAACGGGGGCGAATCCCCGGCCGACGGACTGATCGCGATGCATCTCGGCAAGCAGTTCAAGAAGCGCCCGGTCCTGCGCGACGTCTCGATCTCGGTCCAGCGCGGCGAGGCGGTCGGATTGCTCGGCCCCAACGGCGCCGGCAAGACCACCTGCTTCTACATCATCACCGGACTGATCGCGGCCGATACCGGCCGCGTGGTGCTCGACGGCCATGACGTGACGCAATTGCCGATGTATCGCCGCGCGCGGCTCGGCATCGGCTATCTGCCGCAGGAGGCATCGATCTTCCGCGGCCTCACGGTCGAGCAGAACATCCGGGTGGTGCTCGAGGTGGCGGAGCCGTCGCGCGTGGCGCGCGAGGCGAAGCTCGAGGAGCTGCTGTCCGAATTCTCGATCGAGCATCTGCGTTCGGCGCCGGCGATCGCGCTTTCGGGCGGCGAGCGGCGGCGCTGCGAGATCGCGCGGGCACTCGCCTCCGACCCGAACTATATCCTGCTGGACGAGCCGCTCGCCGGCATCGACCCGATCGCCGTGGCGGACATCCGAAACCTGGTGTCGCACCTCAAGGACCGCGGCATCGGCGTGCTCATCACGGACCATAACGTTCGTGAAACTTTGGACATCGTCGACCGCGCCTACATCCTTCATGAAGGTTCGGTCTTGCGGGAAGGCTCGCCTTCGGAAATCGTTAGCGATCCCGACGTCCGGCGTGTTTACCTGGGCGAAAGGTTTAGCCTTTAACCATTAGAGCCATGGCAGTCACTCAACGCCTCGACCTGCGGCAGTCCACCTCTCTGGTGATGACGCCGCAGCTACAGCAGGCGATCAAGCTGCTTGAGCTCAGCAATCTCGAAGTCTCCGCCTATGTCGAGCGCGAGCTTGAGCAAAATCCGCTGCTGGAGCGCGACGAGGACGAGCCGGTGCTCGCGCCCGGCGCTCGCGGAGCCCTGCCCGCGCCGCCGGACCACGGCCTGAACAGTGGGCTCAGTCGCAGCCGCACCGGCTCGGGCAACGGCACGCGCGACGGCAATGACGGCCCGCCGATCGAAGAGACGCTCGCCAGCACGATCGATCTGCGCGAGCATCTCACCACCCAGCTCACCCTCGACATCCAGGATCCGGCCGACCGCGCGATCGGCCTGGCGCTGATCGATTCGCTCGACGAGGCCGGCTATGTCATGGGCGGGCTCGAGCCCGTGGCCGAGCGGCTGGGCTGCGAGCCGGCGCGCGTCGAGGCCGTGCTCAAGCGCGTCCAGCAGTTCGACCCGCCCGGGATCTTCGCGCGCAATCTCAAGGAATGCCTGGCGCTGCAGCTGCTCGACCGCAACCGGCTCGACCCGGCGATGCAGGCCCTGCTGGATCATCTCCACCTCCTGGCCCAGGGCGATCGCGTCAAGCTGATGCGCATCTGCGCCGTCGATGCCGAGGACCTCACCCAGATGGCGAGCGAGATCAAGGCGCTCGATCCGAAGCCGGCCCTGGCCTTCGACGCCGCGCCCGTGACGCCGGTCACGCCCGACATCCTGATGCATCGCACGCCCGAGGGCGGCTGGGTGGTCGAGCTCAACAACCAGACCCTGCCGCGCGTGCTGGTCAATCAGAGCTATTATTCGCGCCTGCTCAAGGGCAGCCGCGGCAAGGAAGACCGCGATTACATCGTGACGCAGATGACCTCGGCCAACTGGCTGGTGAAGTCGCTGCATCAGCGCGCGGTCACGATCCTCAAGGTGGCGACCGAGATCGTGCGCCAGCAGGACGCCTTCTTCGGCCATGGCGTGCAGCATCTGAAGCCGCTGATGCGCCGCGACATCGCCACCACCATCGGCATGCATGAGAGCACCGTGAGCCGCGTGGCCGCGAACAAATACATCGCCACCCCGCGCGGCCTCTATGAGCTGCGGTTCTTCTTCTCCAATGCCATCGCCGACACGGCCGGGGGCGAAAGCCATTCCGCCGCCGCCGTCCGGGCCCGAATCAAGGGCCTGATCGAGTCCGAGAGCGAGGTGCTCTCCGACGACCGGCTGGTTCAGCTGCTCAAGGGCGAGGGTGTGGATATCGCCCGGCGGACGATCGCCAAGTACCGGGAATCACTAAGAATTCCGTCATCTACAGAGCGTCGTCGTCAGCGCGTCTTGCGCGTCGGCTAGAACGCGTTATATCGAAGGCCTAGCCAAAGCGCCGCGGGCGGGTCGCTATTGACAGGCTGGGGGTGCCTCCCTAATTTCCCGGCCTTCCGCGCGGCCCCCCTCGTTCAACGAAAGACAGGGCCGGAACGGCCCACAGGGCCACGCGACAATCCTTCCGGACATATTCGAAAGCCCATGCAGCTGACCGTCACCGGCAAGCAGATCGACGTTGGCGATGCGTTGCGCCAGCATGTGGCGGACAGTCTCGAATCGATCCTGGAGAAATATTTCGGCCAGGCGATCGATGCGAGCGTGGTGTTCTCCCGTGAAGCCCATCTGCTGTCGGTCCAGGTCACGATCCATATCGGCCGCGGCATTATGCTGGCGAGCGAGGCCAAGGCCGAGCAGCCCTATCCCGCCTTCGACGAGGCCGCCGTGCGGCTCTCGACCCGGCTGCGCCGCTACAAGACGCGGCTGCGCGACCATCACCGCGCCGAGATCAAGGCCGAGCGCGCCAGCCAGTATGTGGTGGCGCCGGGCTCCGACGAGGCCGCCGCCGGCGATGCCGAGGCCGTGCCGGGCGATGGCGGGCCGCTGATCGTCGCCGAGATGGCGACCGACGTGCCGACCCTGACGGTGAGCGAGGCGGTCATGCGCCTCGATCTCGCCAGCCAGAGCGCCATGATGTTCCGCAATCGCGCCCATGGCGGGCTCAACATGGTCTATCGACGTGCGGATGGAAATTTCGGCTGGGTCGATCCCGGCCAGCCCGTCCGGAACTAACCCGGCCTATCGGCCGTTGGCTCTTTTTCCCAGATCGGGGGATGCGATGGAGATTACGGATTTGCTCTCGCCCGAGAATGTGATCGCGAATCTGCGCGCGAGCAGCAAGAAGCAGGCCCTGCATGAGCTCGCACGGCGTGCGGCCGAGGCGACCGGCCTGCATGAGCGGGCGATCTTCGATGTGCTGCTGGAGCGCGAGCGCCTGGGCACCACGGGTGTCGGCAACGGGATCGCGATCCCGCATGGCAAGCTGCCTGATCTGAAGCGTCTCTACGGCCTGTTCGCGCGCCTCGACCAGCCGATCGATTTCGATTCGATCGACGAGCAGCCGGTCGATCTGATTTTCCTGCTGCTGGCTCCGGAATCGGCCGGCGCCGATCATCTGAAGGCCCTGGCGCGGGTCTCGCGCCTGCTGCGCGACCGGCCGACTTGCGAGAAGCTGCGCGGCGCCGACCAGCCCGCCGCCCTCTACGCGCTCCTGACGGAGCCGACCGCCCACGCGGCGTAGCTCTTTCCTCTCCGCCCGCGAAGCGGGGGAGAGGAAGAACGCAGTTCAATGCAAGCTGACGGCCTCGAGCTCCTGCTCATGGATGAAGGCCCGGGCGATGTCGCGCGACGGCGCGACGCCGAGACGGTTGCCATTCGCGGCATGGACCGCGAAGCCCGGCTTGCCATCGACCATCACGGGGCGCAGATAGGCAACGTCGGCCAGACCCAGCACCGCCAGATCCTGATCGCTCATCGGCGGCACGCGGGTCTCGGCCGTCTTGTTGGTGTTCTTGTTCGTGTTCATGTTACTCGCGCTCCTTGCGCTGGGTCCGGTTGCCGGACGGCTCCAATGTCGTGGTGGCAACCTTCCGTTGTTCGGTGTTGGCGGCGCCCTTGATGGCGATCTGGCGGACTTCGCTCTCGATCGTCGGGCGGCGCAGCTCGATATTCAGCAGGCCGTTGTCGAGATGGGCGCCGGTCACTTCGACGCCCTCGGCGAGGACGAAGCTCCGCTGGAACTGGCGCGCGGCGATGCCGCGATGAAGGAAGACGCGGCCGGGCTCATCCTGCTGACGGCCACGGACCGTGAGCTGGTTGGCCTCGAGCTGGACTTCCAGCTCCTCGAGCGCAAAGCCGGCCACCGCGAGCGTGATTCGCAAACGGTCTTCGCCGACCTGCTCGATGTTGTAAGGGGGATAGCCCTCGGCCGATTGCTTCGAGATGCGATCGAGCGTTCGCTCGAAATGATCGAAGCCGAGCAGCAGCGGGCTGTTGAAGAGAGATAGGCGTGTCATCGAACGGGAAGCCCCTCCTGACGAGCGAGCTGAACGTGACGGTCACGCGACCCTTGGAGGGCCTTCCCACGAAGCACCCTGTGCCGCCATCGGCCTGCCGAATGCAGCGCCGACATTGACCTATCTATGTAGCCGCAGGCCTCGCTTCAAGGCCCTTGAAAGTGTATTGGATCAAGACGTTGGCGGAAAGCTTCCAATGGAACCAAACTGGTGGGGCGGCGTTGGTCCGATCCTTCCGAATTCCGCCTTCGCCCGTAACGAAAGGATAAGGCCGAATCTTTTCGTAAGGCCCAACCTAACGAAAGCGGGCGTTCTTTGAAGCTGGCGTCTCCCGCGCAAATCTTCCCAAAACCAAAAGGCCCGGCGGGGATGCCGCCGGGCCTTCGAGAATGGTGGAGCCAAGCGGGATCGAACCGCTGACCTCTACAATGCCATTGTAGCGCTCTCCCAGCTGAGCTATGGCCCCGAAACTCTGGGATCGGGCGGAACGATCCGGCGTTCTTGGGGCCGCCTGCAAAAGGCGGCGCCGGCCCGAAAAACCGATGGTGGCAAGGGCCGACCATCGACGGCGGCAAACCTAGGTAGGCGACCCGCCCGATTCAAGCGAAAAATCCGGCAAGGGCTGGGCCGCCGGGGCGGGCGACCCTTCGACGCGGGATCGCCGGCACCCCGACTTCTAGCGCCGATTCCTTTACGGCTCCTTGTCCTCGTCGGTCTTCTCGATGACGTCGGTCACGTCATCGTCCTCCCCGAGCTCGGAGGTGTCCTCGATCACACCTTCTTCCTCTTCGTCGCCCTCGGCGGCGATTTCCTCGAGTTCGGGATCGGCCGTCTCCTCGACGGGGACCGGGGCCGGACGCGGCGCCATGCGCTGGGCCGCCGCCTTGTCGGCGCTGCTGCGACCGCGGCGGGACTTGGCGATCGCTTCGGGATCGTAGATCGCGCCGCATTTCGGGCAGGCGATCGGATTCTTATGCAGATCGTAGAAATGGGCGCCACAGCTCTGACAGTTGCGCTTGGTGCCCCAGGCCACCTTGACCACGCGAGATGCTCCTTCGCTCAGGCAGGGGCGCGGACCTCAGGTCCTCTTTTTGCGGAAGACTGTCCCGCGCCGGAAACGGGGCTGCCATTGCCATGCCCGCAAGGCCCTGTCAAACGTCAATTCCAAAGGCCGCCCAATTGGGCCTAACGGGCCTGCACTTCCAATCACTTGAGCGGCGATCGGGAGCCCGGGTCGCCAGGTCCAGGGACGATGTGCTAGAGAACCCGCCCGACCGAGGGGTTGGCGCCCCCGGCCGGCGGCCCCGGGGAACGGCTCCGGCGGAGTCAGGAAACGAGGGGAGTATCGGGCACCGTGACGCGGCTCATTTCCGCACCTTGCGCAGGTCTCAAAGGTTCGGCGCGCGTGCCCGGCGACAAATCGATCTCGCATCGCTCCCTGATGATCGGCGCGCTGGCGCTGGGCGAGACGCGCATCGAAGGCCTGCTCGAAGGCGAGGACGTGCTGCGCAGCGCGGCCGCGATGCGGGCCCTGGGCGCCACCCTGCACCAGGACGGCCCGGGCCGCTGGCGCGTGTCGGGGCGCGGAATCGGCGGCCTCGCCGAGCCCGCCGATATTCTCGATATGGGCAATGCCGGCACCGGCGTGCGATTGCTCATGGGTCTCGTCGCGACTCATCCGCTGACCGCCTTCTTCACCGGCGATGCCTCCCTGCGCAAGCGGCCGATGGAGCGCGTGGCGCTGCCGCTGCGCCAGATGGGTGCCAGCATCCATGCGCGCCAGGGCGGCCGCCTGCCGCTGGCGTTGATCGGCGCTCGCGAGCCGATGCCGATCACCTACACGCTGCCGGTGGCCTCCGCACAGATCAAATCGGCGGTGTTGCTGGCGGGCCTGAACGCGCCCGGCGCCACCACCGTGATCGAGCCCGAGCCGACGCGCGATCATACCGAGCTGATGCTGCGCTATTTCGGCGTCGATGTGCGCGTCGCTCAGACGCCGCAGGGCCGCGCCGCCACCGTGATCGGCCAGCCCGAGATCGAAGGCCGCCACATCCGCGTGCCGGCCGATCCTTCCTCGGCCGCCTTTCCGATGGTGGCGGCCCTCATCCGTCCCGGCTCCGACATCACGCTCGAGAATGTCGGCACCAATCCCCATCGCATCGGTTTGATCGAGACCCTGCTCGAGATGGGCGCGGATATCTCGATGGAGAACCGGCGCGAGCAGGCGGGCGAGCCGATCGCCGATATCCGCGTGCGCGCCGGACGCCTCAAGGGCGTGACCGTGCCGGCCTCGCGCGCACCCCGCATGATCGACGAATATCCGATCCTCAGCATGGCCGCCGCCTTCGCCGATGGGCCCACGCGCATGGAAGGCCTGGCCGAATTGCGGGTGAAGGAAAGCGATCGCCTCGCCGCCATCGTGCGCGGCTTGAAGGCTTGTGGCGTCGAGCTCGAGGCGGGCGACGATTTCCTGGTGGTGCAGGGCAGCCGCACCGCGCCCCGCGGCGGCGCCGAGATCGAGGCCGAGCTCGATCACCGCATCGCCATGAGCTTCCTGGTGCTCGGCACCGCAACGCGCGAACCGATCGCGATCGACGACGGCTCGCCGATCGACACCAGCTTCCCGGGCTTCGCCACCCTCATGAACGGGCTCGGCGCCCAGATCCGCAGCGCATGAGGGCGCGTTTTTTCTTGTCCCCTCTCCCTGCAAGGGGGAGGGCCAGGAAGGGGGAAGACACGATGTCGATCGCAGCACCGAGCAGCCCCCTCCCTCACCCTCCCCCGCAATGCGGGGGAGGGGACAAGACTCTTCGGCCCGCCCCATGACCGCCGCCCCCAAAATCATCGCCGTCGACGGCCCGGCCGCCTCCGGCAAGGGCACCCTCGCCCGCCGGCTGGCGCGGCATTTCGGCTTTGCATACCTGGATACCGGGCTGCTCTACCG
>NZ_JBOHKS010000097.1:0-13550 GCF_050729195.1 Hypericibacter sp. | reverse complement strand
CCCCCACGCCATCGGGGGGAAGACGAATGCGGATCCTGGCCTACAGCCATAATTTCGTGCGCGAGGGCGCGCCGATCATTCTGCTTCGCCTGCTGCGCGAGCTGCGCAAGCGCCACGACATCCATATCCTGAAATTGAAACGCCCGACCGAACCGCTCGAGGCCGAGTTCGAGCGCTACGGCATTCCGCTCAAGGAAGGGGTGACGCTCAAGGATTACGACGTCGCCCTGTTCAACACCGTGACCGCCTCCGACATCGTCATGCAGACGGCGGGACGCTGTCCGCTGGTCTGGTGGATCCATGAGCCGAAGTTCGGCCTGGGTTATACCAAGATGGCCGATTTCAAGCCCGAGGCCTTCGGCGCCGCCAACCGCATCGTGTTCCCGACCCAATGGCAGGCGCAGTGGCTCTGGGGCCGCTATCTCAAGCGCGACAACTGGACGGTCGTTCCCTACGGCATCGGCATGGATCTGTCGCCCCGCCCCTGCCCCTTCGAGAAGAAGCCGGATCGCTTCTATCTGCTGCATCTGGGCCGCATCGATCCGCGCAAAGGGCAGGATCTCAGCGTGCAGGCGCTGGCTCACCTGGGCAATCCCAACATCACGCTGGTGATGCTGGGCGGGCGCAAGGAGAACGATCCCTTCGCAGCGCGGCTGTTCGAGAGCGGCGTCGACATCCTCTATCCGGGCTCGGTGCCCGAGGAGATGGTCGCGGCCTATATCCAACATTGCGACGCGATGATCTTTCCGACTCGCGACGACCTGATCACGCTCGCCATCCTCGAGGGGCTCAGCTTCTCGAAATGCGTGCTGGCCAGCGATTTCGGGCCGATCCCCGAAACCATCATCCAGGGCCGCAGCGGCCTGCTCTCGCCGGTCAACGATTACCGGGTGCTCGCCGGCAATATCCGCATGATCTATGAGGATCGCGAGCTGGCCCAGCGGCTGGGCCAGAGCGGCAACGTAGTCCTCCATCGCAAGCACAGCTTCAAGGCCCATGTCGAGGCGATGGAGCGCGAGCTGACGCGGATCGCGCGCGCAGGCTGAGCCCGGGACCTGCCTCGAAGATACAGACTTCTCAGAATAGCGGATCGACGAACTTCCGCGTGGGCTCGGGCAGTAAATCCTGGGGGTGATCGCCGCCCATCGTTCCCCATTTGCTGCTGGCGCTGGTAACGGTGGAAGACACCAGCTTGCCCGACGGCGCTTCGTAAACGGCATATTTTAGGGTGAGCTTGTCCGGTATCCCCGACCATTCGGTCGTGCGGTCTTCCCAATTGAGGATCGTGGTCACGAAGACATATGACAAGTCACGCTGTTGCGCCTGAGCCAACGCGGCATTGAGATCCTCTCCTGCGGTCGTCCCGATCACCGCTTTGTCGACGTGAATCAACAAGGCGCTGGCCACAGCCTGGGCCGTCGTCGCACCGGAGCCCGGATAAACCGTGGCGCCGTAGCGCCCATCCTCGGGTAGCACAACGTAGAAGCTTGACTGCTTGTCCAATTGGGCTGCGGGCGCCTCATACGCATCGACTCTGTATTTGCTGGCGCAACCCGCCAGTGAGAGCGAGAGCATGAGTGCCGCCATATATCGGATCAAAGGTTCCCCCTGTCATTCGAGCGGGGCCCGGAATCCGAGCCTGAAACCGATCAGCCCCCAAAGAATCGATACTCGTAATGATCGAATATCCCGACAGTCATTGCAAGCTCGTGCATTGCGGTTCCTGCGACGCAAAGGAGCGCACGCTCCGCGGATCGCGCGCGGGCTGAGGTCGCAGCAGGGATCGTGGCCGACGCCGGCCTGGCGGCGAGACGCTCAGCCCGCCCCTTCGGCCGGTGCCGGCGCGGGCGCCGGCTTTTCCTCGCCCTTGCCCTTGCCCTTGCGCTTGCCCAGCCCGTGCACCCATTCGCGGAAATGCTGGAAGATCACGTAGAGGCCGGGAATCACGAAGATGCCGAGTATCGAGGCCGCAAGCATGCCGCCGAATACGGCGGTGCCGACGGCACGCCGGCTGGCGGAGGCGGCACCGCTGGCGATCACCAGCGGCACCAGGCCGAGAATGAAGGCGAAGCTCGTCATCATGACCGCGCGGAACCGCAGGCGCGCGCCATTGACCGCGGCCTCCGAGATGGCGACGCCCTTCGCGCGCTGCTCCATCGCGAACTCGACGATCAGGATGGCGTTCTTGGCCGCCAGCGCGATCAGCACGACGATGCCGATCTGGGCGTAGAGATCGAGGCTGAGGTCCGCCACGATAATTGCCGCCATGGCGCCGGCGAGACCCACCGTCACCGATAGAAGCACCGAGACTGGAATGCTCCAGCTCTCATAGAGGGCGACCAGGAAGAGATAGGCGAACAGGATCGCCGCCCCGAAGACGATGGCCGTCTGGCCGGCGGCTTGCCTCTCCTGCAGCGCGGTACCGGTCCATTCGTAGCCGTAGCCTTGCGGCAGGGTGGCGTCCGAGACCTTCTCCATGGCGATCAACGCGTCGCCCGAGCTGACGCCCGGTGCCGGGGAGCCGTTGACCGTCACGCTGCGATAATTGTTGTAGCGGATGATCGCCTGGGGCTGGAGCACGGGATAGACGCTCGCCAGACTGCGGATCGGCACCATCTGGCCCTGGTTGTTCCGGACATAGATGCGCCAGATGTCGTCCACTTTCGACCGATCGGCGCCTTCGGCCTGGATCTTCACCTGCCAGGTCCGGCCGAACAGGTTGAAGTCGTTGACATAGTAGCCGCCGAGGGTCGCCTGCAGCGCATTGAAGATGTCGCTGATCGAGACGCCCAGCGTCTGGGCCTTGTAGCGGTCGATGTTGAGATAGAGCTGGGGCGTGTTTGCGGTGAAGGTACTGAAGACGGCGGTGAGTTTGGGATCCTGATTGCCGGCGACGATAAGGCCGCGCATCACCGAGGCCAGATCCTGAGGATCTCGGCCTTCCAGATCCTGAAGCTGATATTCGAAACCGCCGGTCGAGCCGAGGCCGATGATGGGCGGCAGATTGAAGGGGATCACGTTGGCAGCCAGAATCTTGGCGCCTTCGCGCCGCATCGCGGCGATGACCGCCTGGACGCTCTCGTTCTTGCCCGTGCGCTCCTTGAACGGCTTCATGGAGGCGAACAGCATCGCGCTGTTCGACTGGTTGAGGCCGGAGAGGAAGCTGTAACCGACGACGCTGGTGACGTCCTCGACCCCCGGCATGGCCTTCACGATTTCCTCGATGTTTTTCATCGCGGCACTGCTGCGGTTGACCGAGGCGCCATCCGGCAGCTGCAGCTCGACGAACATCAGGCCCTGGTCTTCCTCGGGCAGGAAGCCCGACGGAGTCATCTTCGCCAGGGTCACCATGAGGAACGCGGCACCGCCGACGGCAACGAGGCTCAAGATCGCCACCCGCACCAAGCGATGAACGACCCAGGCATAGCCGTCGCGCGTCTTGTCGATCCCGAGCATGACCCATTTCATCGGCCCACGGCGCTGATGGACCGGTTTCAGCAGCAGCGCGCAGAGCACCGGGCTCAGGGTCAAAGCGTTGATCGCGGAGAACAGCATCGCGACGGAAACCGCGACCGCGAACTGACTGAAGAGCACGCCCGAGATCCCGGGAATGAACCCCACCGGCACGAACACCGACAGCAGCACCAGCGTGATCGCGATGATCGGCGCCGTGATCTCGGTCATCGCCTTCTTGGCGGCTTCCTTGGGCGAGAGCTTCTCGTCCTCCATCAGCCGCTCGACGTTCTCGACCACGACGATCGCATCGTCGACCACGATGCCGATCGCCAGCACCAATGCGAACAGCGTGATCATGTTGGCGGAGAAGCCCATCACCAGCAGGACGGCGAAGGTGCTGATGAGCGACACCGGCACGGCGATGAGCGGCACCAGCGTCGCGCGCCAGGAGCCCAGGAACAGAAAGACGACAATCACGACCAGGATGAAGGCCTCGACCAGGGTCTTGAGCACCTCATGGATCGAATCCTTCACGAACGTCGTCGTGTCATAGACGATCTTGAAGGCAACGCCTTCCGGAAAGCGCTTCGAGAGTTGCGACAGCGTGTCCTGGATCTTGTTGGCCACCGCGACCGCATTGGAACCCGGGGCCTGATAGATGCCGATCACGGCCGCCGGCTTGCCATTGAACCGGCCGAAGGAGTCCGACGTGGCGGCACCCAGCTCGACCCGGGCCACGTCGCCGATCTTGACCACCGACCCATCCGGGTTCGCGCGCAGAACGATGTTGGAGAACTGCTGCTCGGTGACCAGGCGACCCTGAGTCTGGATGTTGAACTGGAACTGCTGGTCGGCCCCGATCGGCTGCGCGCCGATGCGCCCGACCGCGGCCTGGACGTTCTGGCTCTGGATCGCGTTGATGATGTCATTGGGCGACAGGCTGTAGCTGGTCAGCTTGTCGCTCGAGATCCAGATCCGCATCGAGTAGTCGAGCGGACCGAACACGAACACGTCGCCCACGCCATTGATGCGGGCCAGCACGTCGACGAGATTGATCGTCGCATAGTTGCTGAGGAACAACGCGTCGAAATTGTCGTTGGGCGAGTAGAGCGAGATGATCTGCAGCAGCGCCGATGACTTCTTCTTGATCGTCAGCCCTTGGCGCGAGACCTCCTGCGGCAGCTTGGGTTCCGCCAGGTTCACCCGGTTCTGGACGTTCACCGTGTTGATGTCGGGATCGGTACCGAGCGCGAAGGTGACCGTCAGCGTGTAGCTGCCGTCGTTGCCGCTCGTCGACTTCATATAGAGCATCTTGTCGACGCCGTTGACCTTCGACTCGATCGGCTGAGCGACGGTCTGCTCGACCACGGCGGCCCCCGCACCCGGATAGGAGGCCGTGACCGACACCTGCGGCGGAACGATGTCCGGGAACTGCGCGACGGGAATGACGCCGATCGCGATCAGGCCGGCGATGACGGTGATGATGGCGATGACGAACGCCATCCGGGGACGGTCGATGAAGATGGCTGAGAGCATGGCGGCACTCAGCTCTTGATCGCGGGCTGGACTTCAGTCGCCGTCACCGGCTGGCCCGGACGGACCTTCTGAATGCCATCCACCACGATCTTTTCGCCTTCCTTCAGCCCCTCCAATACCGTGCTTTCGCCCCCGCTCCCCGACTGCGTCTTGATGCGCCGCATCTCCGCCTTGCCCTCGCTGTCGATGACAAAGACATAGGCCCCGGCCTGATCGAGCTGGATCGCCGTCTGCGGAATCGATATCGCCATCTGATTCTCGCCGAGCTCGATGGCGACATTCACGAACTGGCCATCCACCAGCACGCCGTCGGGATTGTCGAACTGGGCGCGGACCAGCACCGTGTCGGTGCCACGGTCCACTTCGACATCGACGAAGTCGATCTTGCCGACATGGTCGTATTCGGAACCGTCCGCGAGCTGGAGCTTGACCGCGATCTTGTCGGTCGCCCGAGGTTCGGAATTTTTGCGGCGATACTCGGTCACGATGCGCTGCGCGATCGGGAAGGTCACATAGATCGGATCCTGGCTCACGATGGTGGCCAGCGTGCCGGACTGCGGCGTGACGTAGCTCCCGACCGTGAAGGTCGATTGGCCGATGCGCCCCGCGACCGGTGCCTTGACCTCGGTATAGTCGTAATTGATCTGGGCCTGCTCGACGGCGGCCTTGGCCTCGAGGATCTGCGACCTGGCCATCGTATCCTCGGCCTGGCGCTGATCGAGCGTGGCCTGCGGAATGTTGTTGGTCTTGACCAGTTGGATGGCGCGCTGCAACTGCACGGCCGTGTTCTTCTGGGCCGCCGTCGCGCTCTCGAGCTCGGCCTGCTTCTGATCGAGCTGCGCTTGATAGGGTGCCTGCTCGATCACGAAGAGCAGATCGCCGACATTGACCTCCTGGCCTTCCGTGAACTGCCGCTTGTCGAGAAAGCCGTTGATCCGCGCCAGGAGATCGACCTTGTCGACCGCCTGCACGCGACCGGTAAATCCGGCGGTCGGGTTGATCGGCTTGTTGGTGACGGCGATCACACCCACCGCCGGCGGCGCCGGGGGCGTCTGCTGCGCCTGCTGCTTCTGGCCGCATGCGGCCAGAAGGAGAATGCTCGCCAGCGCCAGCGATCGGGTTACGGTCCGGGTCCGGTGTCGCCGCGTCCGCTTTTGGCCCTTACGCATCTCAGCATCCCCTGAAAATGGCGGCTCTTCGCGGCCCTGGACCCGCAGACTACCACTTCCGACCGATATTGCCACTCGGGGTCTCCCCGGGGGGTGGGTCTAAGGGCTTGAATCACAGCCCGATCCGGGCGCCGCCCTGACGCTTGCAAGACCCCACCTCGATGCTATGTTCGGGCGCCTTTCCGTCGGCGCCCGATCGCCGCGGCCGTCATGCGGCGCCTTCACCTTCCATTCCTCAAGCTTACCTCTTCGTAGGGATTTGGTTCAGATGCAGAAGATCAAGGTCAAGAATCCGGTCGTGGAGCTCGATGGCGACGAGATGACTCGCATCATCTGGCAGTTCATCAAGGAACGCCTGATCCTCCCCTATCTCGACATCGACCTGAAATATTACGATCTCGGCATCGAGAGTCGCGACAAGACCCAGGACAAGATCACGGTCGACGCCGCCAACGCGATCAAGCAGTACCGGGTCGGCGTCAAATGCGCGACCATCACCCCCGACGAGGCGCGGGTGAAGGAGTTCAACCTCCAGAAGATGTGGAAGTCGCCCAACGGGACCATCCGCAACATCCTCGACGGCACCGTCTTCCGCCAGCCGATCATCTGCAAGAACGTGCCCCGCCTGGTGCCGGGTTGGACCCAGCCGATCGTGATCGGGCGCCATGCCTTCGGCGACCAGTATCGCGCGACCGACTTCGTCGTCCCCGGCAAGGGCAAGCTCACCATCAACTTCCAGCCCGAGGACGGCAGCGTGCCCATCAGCCACGAGGTGTTCGCCTTCCCGGGCTCGGGCGTGGCGCTCGCCATGTACAATCTCGACGAATCGATCCGCGGCTTCGCACGTGCCTGCTTCAACTATGCGCTGGGGCTTGGCTGGCCGGTCTATCTCTCGACCAAGAACACCATCCTCAAGGCCTATGACGGCCGCTTCAAGGACCTGTTCCAGGAAGTCTTCGACAAGGAATTCGCGCCCGAGTTCAAGAAGAAGAACATGGTCTATGAGCACCGGCTCATCGACGACATGGTGGCGAGCGCGCTCAAATGGTCGGGCGGCTTCGTCTGGGCCTGCAAGAACTATGACGGCGACGTGCAGTCCGACACGGTCGCGCAGGGCTTCGGCTCGCTCGGCCTGATGACCTCGGTGCTGCTGGCACCCGACGGCAACACGGTCGAAGCCGAAGCGGCTCACGGCACGGTCACACGGCATTTCCGCGAATATCAGAAGGGCCGCGAGACCTCGACCAACCCGATCGCCTCGATCTATGCCTGGACCCGCGGCCTCTGGTATCGTGGCAAGTTCGACGGCGCGCCGGAGCTGCAGCGCTTCGCCGAGGCCCTCGAGAAGGTCTGCGTCGACACGGTCGAGGCCGGCCATATGACCAAGGACCTGGCGCTCCTCATCAGCCCGGATCAGACCTGGATGACGACCCAGCAGTTCCTGGCCAAGCTCGACGAGAACCTGAAGAAGGCGCTCGCCTGATCTCGCGGCGGCGGCCCGTTCGGCCCCCGCCTGCCTGTTTCCATCACCCCGACGTCATCACAAGGAATTGGATCGGATGCGTCATATTTTCATGGGGCTTCTGGCCCTCATGTTCACCCTCGCCGGAGGCACCGCCATGGCTTACGACCCCGAAAACACGCTTTTCATGGACCTCAAGGACGGCCGCGTCGTCATCGAGATGCGCCCCGACCTCGCGCCCAAGACCGTCGCCCGCATCAAGGAGCTGGTGCGCCAGCATTTCTATGACGGCGTTGTCTTCCATCGCGTGATCGCCGGCTTCATGGCGCAGACGGGCGACCCGACCGGGACCGGCCGCGGCGGCTCCGGCCAGAAGCTCCCGGCCGAGTTCAATGGCGAGCATCATCTGCGCGGCACGGTTTCGATGGCGCGGGCGCAGGATCCCAACAGCGCCGACAGCCAATTCTTCATCTGCTTCGCGCCGGCGGAGTTCCTCGACGGCCAATACACCGTGTGGGGCCACGTCACCGAAGGCATGCAGTTCGTGGATAAGATCAAGAAGGGCGACCCCCAGAGCGGCGCGGTCGACAACCCGGACAAGATCATCCGCATGCAAGTGGCCGCGGACGTCAAGCAATAGCTGCTTCCGAATTCACGACGGCAGATTCAAGGGGCCCTTCACGGGGCCCCTTTTTCTTTGCGCCCTCCTCCACGTCGCTACCCCTCGAGAGGCGGCTGGTAACACTCGTTAACGAGATCGCGTCACCCGATTGCATCAGACGATCCGATCAGCAGCAAATGCCTTACAGTTTAAGGAACAAGCTTAACGAATGAATCCCCGCCTGCTGCAAAGCGTTAGAAGGAATTCCTCAGGAGCATCTCAAGCAGCTCCATTTTCTTTGCCCCTTTGCCTCGGAACTCAATGCGCTAGCTTATGTTAGAGATGTGATCGGTCGATTTACGGTACGGATTGGATTGGGGAGGGGCATCCGATCGCCCCAAAAGCGGATGGGCTCTGGTCACTCGGGCAGGAGGAGGCTGGAAATGGCACAACTAGTCGGACTCGTTACTCTGTTCGTCGCGCTCTTCGTCGCCGCCGGGATGCTCGCGCTCTGATGGCAGCGGCGGCGCGGGCCTGATGCCGGACGTCGGCCGTCCAACGCGTGCGGCTTAAGCGGGTTGGTCGGGATTGGGCGGCTTAGGGGCCGCCTGATCGAAGATGTGGAGCCGATCCTCGACCACGGCTTCGATCTTGGCTTTGAGATCCGGCATTTGCGCCATGAGGCGGCGGAAGTCATTGACGTCGAGGGCCAAGAGCTGCGTGTCCTCGGCGGCTGTGACGGTGGCGAGCCGCTGGACGTCCTTCAGCAATGCGATCTCCCCGAAGAACTGACCCGGCCCGAGCCTAACCGGCTGCGGCTTCAGTTCGACCTCCACGGCACCTTTCAGAACGAAGAACATCGCGTCGGCTGAATCGCCGCGGCGAACGATGGTGTAGCCGCGCGGGACCGTTTGCGGCTTCAAGAGGCGCGTGATCGATGCGATGCGAGGAGCGTCCAAGCCAGCGAAGAGCGGCACGCCCGCGACCGCCTGCCAGCTCACGGTGAAATCGCGCCGGCGGATCTCCTGGGCGAAGCCGGTGGCGAGAATGCCGGTCGGCACCGCGAAGATGGCGATGCCGAGCAGCATGATCACGCCGCCGAAGACGCGGCCCGCCGCGGTCACAGGCACCATGTCGCCGTAACCGACGCTGGCCATGGTCACGATGGCCCACCAGAGCGTATGCGGGATGCTGTCGAAGAGTTGCGGCTGGGCGCCGCGCTCGAGCAGATACATGATGCCGGCGGCGAGCACCAGGAGGACCGTCATCGCCATCAGCGCCCCGGCGAGGGCCTGGGCTTCGTTCCGCAGAACCGTTCCCACCAATCCCAGCGCCGGCGCGAAACGCGCAAGCTTCAGGAGCGCCAGGAGATCGACCAGCTCGATCAGCCCGCTGTCGACCGGCAAGAGTGTCGCGATCCAGCCAGGGAGGACCACGATCAGGTCGACCACGCCGAGAAAGGAACGGGCGTAATCGAGACGTGTTGTCCTGGCATGGAGGCCGGACGCCTGCTCGGGTGCGATCCAGAGCCGGATGGCGTACTCGAACGTAAAGATCAGCAACGCGATCAGACCCAGGGCTTTCGCCAGATCGACCTCGGCCCCGGTCGCGTTCGGGAGGCTTTTGAGGAAGCTGGAGACGACCGCGGCAAGGATGCTCGCCAGGAGAACCGCGTCGGCAACGTATCGCGGGCCCCGCCGGGAGTTGGTCTCTCCCATCAGCTGGAACGCCGCCGTCCTCGCATTGCCGGTCATCGCCTGTCCCCCGGGCCCCCGACCGTTCCGCTGCTATGCGGCGCGGGAGAGGTTCGCCAACTCCTGCTCGATTGCCGCCAGCGCCGCTTCGGCCGCACCCGCATTGGGTCCGCCCGCCTGCGCCATGTCGGGTCTACCACCGCCGCCCTGCCCGCCCAGCGCCTTGCTGCCGGCCTTGACCAAATCGACCGCGTTGACGCGGCCCGTCAGGTCGGGCGTGACGCCCACCACCAGCGAGGCACGCCCCTCTTCGCGGGCCAGCAACACCACCACGCCCGAGCCGAGCTGCTTCTTCATCTCGTCGACCATGCCCTTGAGCTCCTTCGCAGGCACGCCGTCGAGCAGGCGCGAGACGATCTTGATGCCGCCGATCTCGCGCTGAGGCGCCGCGGTCTGGCTCCCCGCGCCGCCGCCCAACGCTGCCGCCTTGCGCGATTCGGCGAGCTCACGCTCGAGCTTGCGGCGCTCATCGACCAGGCTCGCGATACGGGCCGGCAGGTCCGCGGGCTTGGTCTTCAGCACCGCCGCCGCCGCCGCCACCAGCGCTTCCTGCTCGCGCGCATGTTTCTCCGCGCCGATGCCGGTCAGGGCCTCGATGCGGCGCACACCGGACGCGACCGCGCTCTCGGACAGGATCTTGAAGGCACCGATATCGCCGGTGCGGCGCACATGCGTGCCGCCGCAGAGCTCGGTCGAGAAATGCTCGCCCTCGTCCTGGCTGCCCCCACCGTTTTTCCCTCCCATCGACACCACACGGACCTCGTCGCCATATTTCTCGCCGAAGAGCGCCAAGGCGCCCGCCTTGACCGCATTGTCCGGGGTCATGAGCACGGTCTCGACCTCGGCATTATGCCGGATGCGGCGATTGACGTCGGCCTCGACGATCTCCAGATCCTCGCGCGTCAGCGGCTTGGGATGGCTGAAATCGAAGCGCAGCCGTTCGGCCGCCACCAGCGAGCCCTTCTGGGTGACGTGATCGCCCAGGCGCCGGCGCAACGCCTCATGCAGCAGATGCGTCGCCGAGTGATTGGCACGCAACGCGTTGCGCCGCTCGCCATCGACCCGCATCTCGACCGCGTCGCCGAGCTTGACCTCGCCCCGGACCAGCTTGCCGTGATGGACCCAGAGATCGCCCAGCTTCTTCTGGGTATCGATGATCGCGATCTCGAGGCCGGAGCCGTTGAACCAGATGCCGCTGTCGCCCATCTGGCCGCCAGACTCGCCGTAAAAGGGCGTCTGGTTGGCGATGAGCTGCACCTCGTCGCCCGCCTTCGCGCGGTCGACCGGCTTGCCGTCCTTGACGATGGCGGTGACCACGCCTTCCGCGGTCTCGGTCGAATAACCGAGGAACTCGCTGGCGCCGAGCTTCTCCTTGAGCTCGAACCAGAGCTTCTCGGTCGCGGCCTCGCCCGAGCCCGACCAGGCGCGGCGCGCGGCCGCACGCTGCTCTTCCATCGCCCGCTCGAAGCCCGCGTTATCGACCTTGCGGCCTTGGCCGCGCAGGATGTCCTGCGTCAGATCGAGCGGGAAGCCAAAGGTGTCATAGAGGCGGAACGCGACATCGCCGGCCAGCGCCTGGCTGGAGCCGAGCTTGCCGGTCTCTTCCTCGAGCAGCTTGAGGCCGCGCTCGAGCGTGGCGCGGAAGCGCGTCTCCTCGAGCTTCAGGGTCTCGGTGATGATCGCCTGCGCCCGGATGAGTTCCGGATAGGCCTGGCCCATCTGCTGCACCAGCGCCGGCACGAGACGCCACATCAAGGGATCGGCCGCCCCCAGCTTGTGCGCATGGCGCATCGCGCGGCGCATGATGCGCCGCAGCACATAGCCGCGGCCCTCGTTCGAGGGCAGCACGCCGTCGGCGATGAGGAAGCTCGAGGAGCGCAGATGGTCGGCGATGACGCGATGCGACACCGCCTGCGGCCCGTCGGGAGCCACATTGGTCGCGTCGGCCGAGGCCAGGATCAGCGAGCGGATCAGGTCGATATCGTAATTGTCATGCTTGCCCTGCAGCACCGCCGTGAGGCGCTCCAGCCCCATGCCGGTATCGATCGAGGGCCGCGGAAGATTGACGCGCTCCTCCTTCGTCACCTGCTCGAACTGCATGAAGACGAGATTCCAGATCTCGATATAGCGGTCGCCATCGGCCTCGGGGCTGCCGGGAGGGCCGCCGGGGATGCCGGGGCCATGGTCGAAGAAGATCTCCGAGCAGGGGCCGCAGGGGCCGGTATCGCCCATCGCCCAGAAATTGTCCGAGGTCGGGATGCGGACGATGCGGCTCTCGGGCAGGCCCGCGATCTTCTTCCAGAGGCCGAACGCCTCGTCGTCGGTGTGGAACACCGTCACCCAGAGCTTGTCCTTGGGCAGGCCGAGCTCCTTCGTGATCAGGTTCCAGGCGAGCTCGATCGCACGGTCCTTGAAATAGTCGCCGAAGGAGAAATTCCCCAGCATCTCGAAGAAAGTGTGATGGCGCGCCGTATAGCCGACATTCTCGAGGTCGTTATGCTTGCCGCCGGCGCGCACGCATTTCTGCGCGGTGACCGCGCGCTGGTAGGGGCGCTTTTCCAGGCCGGTGAAGACGTTCTTGAACTGCACCATCCCGGCATTGGTGAACATCAGCGTCGGGTCGTTGCGCGGGACAAGCGGCGAGGATGCGACGACCTCATGGCCGTTGCGCCCGAAATAATCGAGGAAGGTGGACCTGATCTCGTTGACGCCGCTCATCGCCTGTTACGCCTGTTCGTGCCGGCAAAGTCGCCGGTTCTCATGGGTTGAGAGCCTGCCCGGAAAGTCGGTGGTTGGAGACCGGCAAGGGATTTTGCCACCCCGGCGGGAGCCGATCGCTGCCAAGACCGAGGGCATTGGCGAGATCGGCGACACACTGGGCAACGGAAAGACCCGACGAGCCGAGCCACCGACTTTCCGGACAGGCCCCGAAGCGCGTTGTAACGACGCGCCTCGCCCCTGTCGAGGATCGTCGAAACGGCGAAACCCGCCGGGATCGCCCGGCGGGTCCGACGACCGGTCGCGGAATGCGGCGATCTCAGTCTTCCGCGTCGGCCTCCGAAGGATCGATGTTTTCGAGAATGCGCTCGGCGATCAGGCCCGAATTCTGGCGAATGGCGGCCTCGATCCTGTTGGCGATATCGGGGTTGTCCTTCAGGAACTGCTTGGCGTTCTCGCGGCCCTGGCCGAGGCGCTGGCTTTCATAGGAAAACCAGGAGCCGGACTTTTCCACCACGCCGGCCTTGACGCCGAGGTCGACCAGTTCGCCGGCCTTGGAGACGCCCTCGCCATACATGATGTCGAATTCGATCTGCTTGAACGGCGGCGCCACCTTGTTCTTGACCACCTTGACGCGGGTCTGGTTGCCGACGACCTCGTCGCGCTCCTTGATCGTGCCGATACGGCGGATATCGAGCCGAACGGAGGCATAGAATTTCAGCGCATTGCCGCCGGTCGTCGTCTCCGGGCTGCCGTACATCACCCCGATCTTCATGCGGATCTGGTTGATGAAGATTACCATCGTGTTGGAGCGGCCGATCGAGGCGGTCAGCTTGCGCAGAGCCTGACTCATC
>NZ_JBOHKS010000096.1:0-9204 GCF_050729195.1 Hypericibacter sp. | reverse complement strand
TGCCAAGAATGAATGACCTGAGCCGATCCCTCACCGCCCTGAACCAGGATAGCACGCTGATTGCGGTTATCGAGATGGGGCTGAAGAGCTGGCTGGTGGGGGCAATTCTGCCCGGTGTTGATCGCCGGCCGCTGAAGAAGCTGGATCCCGATGAGGAATCGCTGCTGAAGCTATTGGATCGCTGGCGCGAAGAGGCGGCCCGGGCGGGTCGGCCTGTCGCTCGGCTCTGCGTGGCTTATGAAGCGGGCCGGGACGGGTTCTGGCTGGCGCGGTGGCTGGGGATGCACGGCATTGAGGCTTATGTGATCCACCCGACCAGCATCCCGGTGTCGCGCGAGCATCGGCGGGCGAAGACCGACCGTCTGGATGTCGATCTGCTGCTGCGAGCCTTTCTGGGCTGGCTGCGCGGGGAAGCGAAGCATTGCAGCATGGCGGCGGTTCCGACGCTGGCCGAGGAAGACGCCAAGCGACCGAGCCGAGAGCGTGAGAGCTTGGTCGGTGAGCGCACGCGCATCGTCAATCGGATGAAGAGCACGCTGATCCGCTGGGGCATCCGGGGCTTCAAGCCGACGCTGCGCAAGGCGGCGGCGAAGCTCGAGACGCTGCGCACGCCCGAAGGCGTGGTGTTGCCGCCCCACACGCGGGCCGAGCTGGAGCACGACATGGCCCGCCTGCAGCTCCTGAAGGAGCAGATCAAGGCGATCGAGGCGGCCCGGCTCGCGCGGCTGGAACAGGCTCCCGGCGAAGGGCCGCATGCGATGATCCGTCTGCTGGCGCGGGTGATCGGGGTCGGAGTCGAAACGGCGGACATGCTCGTCACCGAGGTGCTCCAGCGCAACTTGCGCGATCGCCGCGCCGTGGCGCGCTATGCCGGTCTCACCGGCTCGCCCGACGAGAGTGGCTCCAAGCGGCGGGAGAAGGGACTGGCCAGGGCCGGCAATGCCCGGGTCCGGCGCGCCATGATCCAGCTGGCCTGGCGTTGGCTGATGTTCCAAAAAGACAGCGGCTTGGCGCAGTGGTATCGGGCCCGAACCGCCGACGCACGCGGCGATACGCGCAAAACCCTGATCGTGGCACTGGCGCGCAAGCTCTTGATCGAGTTGTGGCACCTGGCCACGACCGGGCAGTTCCCGGCCGGCCTGGCCCTGCATCCGGCGTCATGACCCTGCGCGCCGAAACGTTCTCTGGCCTCGCTCCCGTGGGCAGAGCCCTGCCCGCCGGGGCCTGACGATCCGAGGTGGCGGTGACCCGCACCTTTCCATGGCTCCCATGCCGAGGGAGAGAATGGGCCCGCCACACCGGAGCCTTCCCGCCGATGCGCATGACTGCATCATGGTTCGGGTCCCTCACGAGACCCACCGAATACAAGGTTGTGACGCGAAGTCTCGCGTCCGGGCACCGGCTCCCCTCGGATCACCAACCATGGAGACCCAAATGGCCTTGACAGAAAAAGTCCCATACAAGGAAGGATTCATTCTGTGAGGCTGAGCATCTTCAAAATTCTTCCCTCTCCCCACCTATGTGGGGAGAGAGCGGGACCCATTGCGAAGTAATGGGGGGTGAGGGGTACGGTGCGTGAGGACTAAGTGAGAAGCCCCGCCCTCTTCCTCGCCTCTTCCAGACAGGCCTTCCGGTCCGCGCGGAAGTCGCCTTCGATCCACCAGGCCTCGATCTCCTTCAAAAGCTCGCCAACGCGACGGCCGGCCGGGATGCCCAGGGCCAGGAGATCGCGGCCCTGCAGCGGGAAGGCCGGCGGCGGGTTCTCGCTGAAGGCGAGGAGTGCGCGCCATTGCGGGGCGTCCGGCATGTCGCCGCTCGCGGCCCAGCTCAGCAGCACGCAATCGCGGAAAGTCTCCCAGCCCAGGCGATAGAGGGCGAGACGGCAGGCCTTGCCGTCGAGCGCGGGCGAGAGCGGGGCTGCCTCGAGCGCCGCGACCATCCGGTCGCGATCGGCATTCGACAGCCGGAGCCGCCAGGCGACCGCGCGCGCGATCTCCGCGCCGCCGTCGAGCAGCGCCGCCAGCCGCAGGAGCGGATCGGACTCGCGGCCGAGGGATCGCTCGATCATGACCAGCGCCGCAAGCTTCGCGACACTCTGCGTTTCCGGCAGCAGATGCGTCAGTACATGCTGGTCCTGCATCAGCGCCACCACCGGCGCCGGATTGCTCGCCGCCAGCAGCTTCAGGGTCTCGGCCTGCAACCGCTCGCCGGAGAGGGTCGACAATTGCGGCGCGGAGAAACGGCAGGCCGCCAATGCCTCGGCATCGGGCGGCGGCTTGCCGTAATGCGCGAAGAAGCGGAAGAAACGCAACAGGCGCAGCACATCCTCCTTGATGCGCATCGCCGGATCGCCGACGAACCGCACGCGGCTCGCCTGGAGATCGTCATAACCGCCGAAATAATCATGCAGCGTGCCATCGGGCGAGAGCGACATCGCGTTGAAGGTGAGATCGCGGCGCGCGGCGTCTTCCTGCCAATTATCGGTGAACTCCACCTTGGCATGGCGCCCGTCGGTCTCGACGTCGCGGCGCAGGGTCGTGACCTCGAAGGGCTGGCCCTCCATGACGGCCGTCACCGTGCCGTGATCGATCCCCGTCGGGATCGCGCGGATCCCCGCGCCCTTCAGCAGCGCGATCACGGTCTCGGGCGAATCGGGCGTCGCCAGGTCGATATCCTTGATCGTGCGGCCCAGGATCGCGTCGCGCACGCAGCCGCCGACGAAACGCACCTCCGCCTCGTCCGCGCTCAAGGCCGCGATCACGGCCTGCGTGCGCGAATGCGTCATCCAAGGCTGCGGTGTCAGGCGCCGGTCGGTCGATGGGGTCAATGTCTCTCCTGATCCAACAAAATAGGCCCCCTCCTTAATCTTTTCGGGGAGGGGATTATTCGTTTCAACGTCCTGGGGTTTTCATCAATTGACGAAGGTTCAATTCGAGAATCCGCCCTGGTTGATCTGGCCGTTCTCGAGGCTGGGCGGCTGGTAATGGCTGCCGGGCGCGGCGCCGCCGAACAGGGCCGAGGCTGCGAGCGTCACCGCGAGCAGGGCCACGCCGGCGCCGGCGAGCCAGCTCCAGGGCATGTCCTTGAAGACGAGAGCCGGCGCCGCTCCGGCGGCTTGGGCCCGGCGGCGCGCGATCGCGAGATAGAGAAAATAGATCAGCGTCGGCAGCAGCAGCGGGATCAGGATCTCGAGGAAGCGTCTCATGGGGTGCCCGCCCGCGGCGCCAGGATCTCGGCCAGATTGACCAGCATCCCGGCGGTGGCGCCCCAGATGAAGCGGTTCTCCCAGGGCACCGTCCAGAAATGCCGCTCGATGCCGTTATAGACCTTGCTCTCCATCCGGCGATTGGCTTCGTCCAAGAGATAGGCCAGCGGCAGCTCGAAGGCGTCGGCCACCTCGAGCGGATTGAGCACCAGCTCGAAGCGCGGCTGCACCAGCCCCACCACCGGGGTCACCTCATAGCCGGTGCGTGTCACATATGTGTCGAGCTGCCCGATCGGCTCGACCAGCTGGCGTGCGAGCCCGATCTCCTCCTCGGCCTCGCGCAAGGCGGCCGCGATCGCGTCCGCATCCTCGGGATCGACGCGGCCGCCCGGAAAGGCGACCTGGCCCGCATGCTCGGCCAGATGCTCGGTGCGCTGGGTCAGGAGAATGGTGAGCCCTTCGGCGCGCAGCACCAGCGGCACCAGCACGGCCGCCGCCGTCAGCGGCAGTTTCGGCATCATGTCGGGATTGAGATCGTGATCGCCCCGCCGTTCGTCCGGCAGCTCCAGCGCCACGGGCCCTTTCGGCGCACGGCGAACACCGGGCGGCTTTGCCATCAAGGCATCGCGAATGGCGGCGGGGCTCAAGCCTGCGCGTCGGTCCGTCCCAGAAGAAAGAATTGTCCGCTGCTCCATACACCCAGCTGCTCTTCGCCGTCCTCATGACGGCTCTCGCCCAGTTCCACCAGCTCATAGAAGACCGGCCGGGTCAGCCTTGCCTCGAGCCCGTCCCGCACCATGATATAGGGTGTGGGCTCGCCGGTCCCAGGCTGTTGGGTCACGCGAATCGGATGGTCCCTGTCGGCCACCACCTCGTCGTCGAGATTGGTGCGGAAACGCAGGCGCTGGGCGGGCCCGGCGCCCTCGACCGTGACCTCGACCGCGATGAAGGGCACATCCTCGACCTCGATCCGGCCCCGTTCATAGGGTGTGACGAGCCAGTAATCCCCGTCCGGCTCGCGGCGCAGCACGGTGGAAAACAGCTTGACCAGCGGTTTCCGGCCGATCGGGGAGTTGAGATAGTACCAGGTGCCGTCCCGCCCGATCCGAATCGCAAATTCGCCGCATTGCTGCGGCTCCCTTCCCGGGGACGGCGCCGATAAAGGTAACGAAAGAGTGCCTTCCGACAGCTTGCCTGCAGTCATAGGATGGCTTGGCCTGTTCGATCGACGCCCGTCCGATCCATGCCCCCGAACCATTCAAGGAGCAGCCGACGGTGAGTTCCCCTGATACCGTGATTTCCGCCGACCGGCTTGCCGCCGAGATCGGCCGCCTCGGCGACACGCTGCAGCAGGTTCGCCGCAGCATCGGTCGCGTCATTTTCGGCCAACAAGCGACGATCGATCAAACCCTAATTACGCTCCTGGCCGGCGGCCATGCGCTGCTGGTGGGCGTGCCGGGCCTGGCCAAGACCCGGCTGGTCATGACGCTCGGCATCGTTCTCGGACTCGAGGACAAGCGCGTGCAATGCACGCCCGATCTGATGCCGGCCGACATCCTCGGCTCCGAGGTGCTGGAGGAGACCGACAGCGGCCGGCGCTCCTTCCGCTTCATTCCCGGACCGGTCTTCTGCCAGCTGCTCATGGCCGACGAGATCAACCGCGCCAGCCCGCGCACCCAGTCGGCGTTGTTGCAGGCGATGCAGGAGGCCCGCGTCACCGTCGGCGGCCATCCCCATCCCCTGCCCCAGCCTTTCCATGTGCTGGCGACCCAGAATCCGATCGAGCAGGAGGGCACCTATCCGCTGCCCGAAGCCCAGCTCGACCGCTTCCTGATGCAGATCGACGTCACCTATCCCGAGCAGGCGGCCGAGCGCCAGATGCTGCTCGCCACCACCGGTGCCGAAGAAGACAAGGCCGAGCCCGTCATGACGGCGGGCGACCTGCTGCTGGCGCAACGCCTGGTGCGCCGCGTGCCGGTCGGCGACAGCGTGGTCGAGGCGATCCTGACGCTGGTTCGTTCGGGCCGTCCCGAAAGCAGCGAGATCGAAACCGTGCGCCAGCATGTGGCCTGGGGCCCCGGTCCCCGTGCCAGCCAGGCGCTGATGCTGGCCGCCCGTGCCCGCGCCTTGATGGAAGGGCGTTTCGCGCCCTCGGTCGAGGATGTGGTGGCGCTGGCGCCCGCGATCCTGCGCCATCGCATGGCGCTCAATTTCGCCGCGCGCGCCGAAGGCATCGGCCTCGATGAGGTGATCGAGCGCCTGATCCAGCCCTTGCGCTGAGGCGAACGGAAGCGAGCGCAACGGCAGAGGGAGCGGGCATGGCGTTCGGCGCGAAAATTCGCGGCAAGCCGACTTCGAGCGAAGCGGGTTTGCGCGAACGTGCCCAGTCGATGGCGGCCGCCCTGCCGCCGCTGCTGGTGCAGGCCGAGCGCATCGCCGCCACCGTCGAGCAGGGCGTGCATGGCCGCCGCCGCGTCGGGCCGGGCGAGACCTTCTGGCAGTTCCGCCGCTATCAGCCGGGCGATCCCGTGGGGCGCATCGATTGGCGCCAGTCGGCCAAGGCCGATCCGGTCTTCGTGCGCGAGAGCGAATGGGCCGCCGCGCAGACGATCTATCTGTGGCGCGACGCGTCGGCCTCGATGCGCTGGCGCTCGGGCCGCAATCTGCCGGAGAAGATCGAGCGCGCCGACCTCGTGACCCTGGCGCTCGCGGCCCTGCTGCTCGATGCCGGCGAACGCGTGGCGCTCCTGGGCGAGCCCTCGCCGCCCTTCACCGGCCATCGCGGCCTCGAGCGCCTGGCACTCCTGCTGCAGCATCATCCGGAAGACCAGAGCCTGCCGCCCGATCTGCGGCTGCCGCGCCATGCGGAGCTGGTGCTGGTCGGCGATTTCCTCTCGCCGCTGGCGACGCTCGAGACGCGCTTCAAGCGGCTCGCCGAGTATCAGCCGCATGGCCATATCCTCCAGCTGCTCGATCCCGCCGAGCAGTCGCTGCCTTTCACCGGCCGCATCCGCTTCGAGGGCACCGAGCAGGAAGGCGACGCGCTGATCGGCCGGGTCGAGGCGATCCGCCAAGCCTATGCCGAGCGGCTGCAGGCGCAGCTCGACGGCATGGCGGCGCTCGCCCGCACGCTCGGATGGAGCTATGCGCTGACCACCACCGACCGTTCGCCTGAATCCGCCTTGCTGGCGCTCTATCGCCGGCTGGGCGAGCGGGCCGAGGTGAAGATCCGATGATGGGCCTGGCCGATCTCAGCTTCGCAGCACCCTGGGTGCTGGTGGCGCTGCTGGCCTTGCCGGTCCTGTGGTGGCTGCTGCGGCTGATGCCGCCGGCCCCCAAGCGGCAGATCTTTCCGGCGATCCGTTTGCTGTTCGGGTTGCGTCCGCCGGAGGAGACGCCCCATCGCACGCCCTGGTGGCTGTTGCTGCTGCGCCTCGTGATCGCGGCCCTCATCATCGTGGCACTCGCCCATCCGCTCGAGGATGCGCGCAAGGCGCTCGCCGGCGACGGGCCGCTGCTGCTGGTCGTCGATAACGGCTGGGCTGCCGCCGCCCATTGGAACGAGCAGGAGGCGACGCTGGCCGATCGGCTGCGCCAGGCCGAGCGCGAGGGCCGCATGGCGGCGCTGATCGCGACGGCGCCGGGTGCCGACGGCGTGAAGCCGCAGATCCAGGGCCCGATGCCGGCGGTCGAGGCGCGCCAGGCGCTGGGCCGGCTCGAACCGCAGCCCTGGCCCACCGATCGCAAGGCGGCCCTGGCCGCGCTCGACAAGGCGCCCTTCACCAAGGCCAGCGTGTTCTGGGCCAGCGACGGCATCGCCGATCCCGACGGCGCCGACCAGCAGCTGGGCGAACGGCTGGCGAAGTTCGGCGATCTCACGGTGATCACGGCACCCGCCAGCGAACGCGCCTTGCTACAGCGTCCGCCCGAGAACGACAGCGAAGCGATGACGTTGCATCTGCTCCGCCCCGCCGCCGGCCCGGCGCGATCCGTCGAGCTGCTGGCGGCGGACCGCCAGGGCCAGCTCGTCGCGCGCCAGCCCGCGACTTTCGAGGCTGGGGCGACCGAAGCCAATCCGGCGATCAAGCTGCCGGTCGAGCTGCGCAACCGCATCGCCACGATCTCGGTCGCCAACGAGGCCTCCGCCGGCTCGACTTTCCTGGTCGATGCGCAATGGCGCCGCCGGCCGGTCGGTCTCGTCGCCGGCGCCGACACGGGCCGCGAGGAGACGCTGCTGAGCGAGCTCTATTATCTGCGCCGCGCGCTCGGGCCCGGCACGGATCTGCGCGAGGGCACGATCCCCAGCCTGATCCAGGGCGGGCTCTCGATGCTGGCGATGGTCGATATCGGCAGCCTCACTGCCGAGGAGACCGACGCGCTGCAGCATTGGATCGAGAATGGCGGGCTGCTGCTGCGCTTCGCCGGCCCGCGGCTGGCGGAGAACACCGACGACACGCTGCTCCCCGTGCGCTTGCGCAGCGGCGGGCGCACGCTGGGCGGCGCCCTCACCTGGGAGCAGCCGGCGCAGATCGCGCCCTTCGCGCCGACCTCGCCTTTCGCCGGCCTCACCGTGCCCGACGATGTGCGCATCTTCCGCCAGGTGCTGGCCGAGCCGGAACTCTCGCTCGGCGACAAGACCTGGGCGCGGCTGACCGACGGCACGCCGCTCGTGACCGCCGCGCGCACGGGCCGCGGCTGGATCGTGCTGGTTCATACCAGCGCCAATGCCGACTGGTCGAACCTCGCCTTGTCGGGCCTCTTCGTGCAGATGCTGCAGAAAATCCTGGGTTTGAGCGAAGGGGTCGCCGGCACCGAGGCCAACGGCGCGCTCCCGCCCTACCGCACGCTCGACGGCTTCGGACGGCTCGGCGCGCCCGCACCACTCGCGACCGCGGCCGGCCCCGAGGTCTTCGACAAAGGCCTGATCGGTCCCGATCATCCGCCGGGCTTCTATGGCAGCGAAGCGACGCAGCGCGCGCTCAATCTCGGCACCGGCCTGATCGGCTGGCAGGCGATCCAGAGCTGGCCCGAGGGTGCCACCGTGGAAGCGACCGCCGCGGGCGCCACCTTCGACTTCAAGCCCTGGCTGCTGGCGGCGGCGCTCGCGCTGTTCCTGATCGATCTGGTGATCTCGCTGGCCTTGCGCGGATTGCTGCCGGGTCGCGCGGCCGTCGCCGGCGCGATCCTGCTGCTGGCGCTCGCCGGCGGCCTGGTCGCCACCCCCGCGCAGGCCAAGGACGATGACGACAATGCGCTGGGCGACACGCAACAGACCCGCCTCGCCTATGTCAGCAGCGGCGACGACGAGATCGACCGCGCGAGCCATGCGGGGCTGCTCGGTCTCTCGCTGGTCTTGCGCCAGCGCACGGCGATCGATGTCGGCGAGCCGGTGGCGATCAATCCGGCCAAGGACGAGCTTGCCTTCTTCCCGCTGATCTATTGGCCGATCGCCAACGGCCAGGCCGCGATGTCCGACACGGCGCTGCGCCGGGTCAACGACTATCTCAAGAATGGCGGGCTGATCCTGTTCGACACGCGCGATGGCGGCGCCAGCGGCTTCGCCAATTTCAACCGCGTCGCGCGCGGCATCGACATCACCCGGCTGATCCAGGTGCCGCAGGACCATGTGCTGACCAAGGCCTTCTATCTGCTGCAGCAGTTCCCCGGACGCTGGGCCAGCGGCACGCTCTGGGTCGAGGAAGGCCAGGGCCGCTCCAATGACGGCGTCTCCTCGGTCGTGGTCGGCAGCAACGACTGGGCCGCCGCCTGGGCCGTCGACGAATCCGGCCAGCCGCTCTACGCCACCGTCCCCGGCGGCCAGCGCCAGCGCGAGATGGCCTACCGCTTCGGCGTCAACATCGTGATGTATGCGCTGACCGGCAATTACAAGTCGGACCAGGTCCATGTGCCCGCGATCCTCGAGAGGCTGGGGCAATGAGGATCGGATATCGTGTGTGCGGCACCCCTCCCCGCTCGCTACGCTCGCCGCCCCTCCCGCC
>NZ_JBOHKS010000095.1:0-15463 GCF_050729195.1 Hypericibacter sp. | reverse complement strand
TTGAAGTCGGGGTTGGGCGTATAGACCAGCTTGTCGTCGGTCAGGTCGAGCGGGGTGCCGTTGCTGTCCCGCGTCACCGTGCCATGGGCGCCTTGCGTGAAGGAGGTCAGCTGGCGCGACGGGTCCTCGAACGTGTCGTTCGCCAGCACCGCCGTCGTGACCGCCGTGTCCTCATGGGTCGTCGCGATGTCGGGCGCGATGTCGACCGCCGCGGTCACCGTCACCGATACCGTCGCGGTCTCCGTCATACCGCCGCTGGTCACCGTGTAGCTGTAGCTGTCGCTGCCATAGAAGTCGGTGTTCGGCGTATAGACCAGCTTGTCGTCGCTGCGATCGAGGGCCGTGCCGTTATCGTCCCGCGTCACCGCACCATGGGCGCCTTGCGTGAACGAGCTGAGCTGGTGCGCCGGATCTTCGAAGCTGTCGTTCGCCAGGACCGCCGTGGTGACCGACGTCTCTTCATGCGTGGTCGTGCTGTCGGCTGCGATGTCGGCGACCGCGTTCACGGTCAGCGATACTGTGGCCGTGTCCGTCTTCCCGCCGCCGGTCAGTTTGTAGCTGTAACTGTCGGTGCCGTTGAAGTCGGCGTCCGGCGTATAGCTGAAGCTGCCATCGCCGTTGAGCGTCAGCAGGCCATGCGCCGGGCCGCTCAGGAGTGTTGCGACCGCTCCATGACTGGTGCTTCCCGTGTCGTTCCCCAGCACACCGGGTGCCGCCAGGTTCAGCGCGCCGTCCTCGGTCAGCGTGAAAGCGTCGTTCACCCCGACCAGCGGATCGCCGGGCGTCGTCGCGTCATGTCGCGAGTCATGGTCGAGAAACGCCGGCGGCTCGTCGATTTCGCGGTAGGTGAGCGATGTTCCCGAAAGCGGGCTCAGCAGGAGCGGCGGCGCGATCTCGGTGTCCTGCAGCGCACCGACAGGATCGATCGAACCGCCATCCTCCAGCCCGTGACGGAAAAAATGGCCCTGCGAAGGGGTTGGCGATCCGTTCGCGGGGGAGGAGAGGCTCCCGAGGATCGCCTCGATATCGCCCAGGCCGTCAGCGAGCGACGGCTCGATCCGCTCGCCGAAGAGCGTGATGACGCCGCTGTTCGGCAGATCCAGGCGGATCGAGTGATCGACCCACTCGACATGCGCAGCACCGAGATCGAAGGCGAACTGGATCGCAGTGTCCACGTCGACATCGATCCCGATCGACTGACCGGGCTCGGGAGGATCGATCGTGACGACATGCGGCGGCGGCGGCGCGGTGTCGCCGGGCATGATGTCATCGAGGCGCACCCATTCGATCTGAACCGGCGCAGCTGCCGCCAGGGGATCGATTGAAAAAAGGCGCGCCATGCGGATGGCCAACATGGGCCGATCACACCGGGCGGTTGCGATGAGAAATGCGCGGATTCACTGGCGCGGGTCCGTCCTGGAAAAGCACCAAGTTTCGATTGGAAAATTTTGAGGCAAATGCATGAAGCGACAATGAAAAGTAGGGGTGAGAGCGGAACGATCCCGACCTGGAAATCGCGGAGCGATTTGCCGAAATCCAGGTCAGCATTGCTGGCGATTTTCGAAGGCCAGAAACCCAGGACCGACGTCGCCCCCGGAGCCGCGCGGGCGAATGCCGCAAGAGACCCTTCGTTTCCCAGAGAGGGCCACCCCCGCTATCGGCCAAATAATGACATTGCACGCCATGGGTTCGGCCTATATGTTCCGTTTTTGTTCTGGAGAATGGGCGCCGTGACGCGACGATCGGGAAGCGCCGATCTGCCTCTGCATCATGGCCGGGTACCTGCCTGGCTGGGCCGGCGCATGACGCGGATGGGCGCGGTCGTCACCCAGGCGATCGTCCATCATTACGGCCGCGACGAGTTCCTGCGCCGCCTGTCCCATCCGTTCTGGTTCCAGTCCTTCGGCGCCGTCATGGGCATGGACTGGCATTCCTCCGGCATCACCACCAGCGTCATCGGCGCGCTGAAACGCGGGCTGGCACCCCTGTCAGGCGAGCTGGGCCTCCATGTCTGCGGCGGACGGGGGAGCCATTCGCGGCAGACGCCGCATGAGCTCGTCGCCATCGGCGAGCGCACCGGCCTCGACGGAACGGCCCTCGCCAAGGCGAGCCGGCTGGTCGCCAAGGTCGACAGTGCCGCACTGCAGGACGGCTTCGACCTCTATCTCCATGGCTTCATCCTCGCCGAGAACGGCAAATGGGTCGTGGTGCAGCAGGGCATGAATGGCGAGACGCGCTATGCGCGCCGCTATCACTGGCTGTCGGAGGATCTGAAGAGCTTCGTCGAGGCGCCGCACCAGGCGATCGACGGCGAGAACCTGGGCGAGATCGTCAATCTCACCGACCGGCGAGCCGCCGCCTCGCGCCAGAGCCAGATCGATCTGCTGCGCGATCTGGGCCCCGATCGCATCGTCGGCGAGGTCGCGGCATGGCGGGGCCAATCATCGCCGGCGGCAGCGCCGCCCGAAGCCCCGTTCCTGCCGCATCTCGTCATGCCGGCGCATCACGACGTGCGACCGAAGGATGTCATGATGCGCCGCCTGCATGGCGCGCTCGCCGCCGCGGCCGATTCCGCGCCCGCCGATTTCAGCGAGCTGTTGCTGGTGCCGGGCGTCGGTGCCCGAACGGTTCATTCGCTCGCCATGGCGGCCGAGATCATCCATGGCGCGCCCTGCCGGTTCGCCGATCCGGCGCGCTTCTCGCTGGCGCATGGCGGCAAGGACCGGCATCCCTATCCGGTGCCGCTCAAGGTCTATGACCAGACCATCGCCATCCTCAAATCCGCCGTCGAGAAGGCGAAGCTCGGCAATGACGAGCGGCTCGATGCGATCCACCGGCTGGACGAACAGACGCGCCGGCTGGAGCGAACGGCGACGGGCCCGTCGCTGCCGGCCTTCATCGGCGAGGAACGCCGACGCTCGCATGAGTATGGCGGGCGCAGCGTCTTCGGCTGGGAGCCGGCACCCATGCCCGCCGTCCAATCGGAATCCTAGTCGGCGGCGGCGACGCTCTGCTACGGCGCCTTCGCGCGCGCGATCGCGGCATAGTCGATCGGCTGATGGCGATCGATCGCGAGCTCGGCGGGCGGCATGGGATATTTGAGTCCCGTCGCGCAATTGAAGAGCAGGCAGCGATCCTGCGGACCGACGCGTCCGTCCTTCAAAGCCTGTTGATAGGCCGCGAAGGTGGCAGCACCCTCGGGGCAGAGCAGCAGCCCCTCCTCTTTCGCGACGGTCTCTTGCGCCGCGACGATCGCGTCGTCATCGACCGCGATCGCAAATCCGCCGCTCTCCCGCACCGCGCGCAGGATGAGGAAATCGCCGATCGCGACGGGCACGCGAATGCCGGCCGCGACCGTATGCGCGTTCGGCCACAGCTCGGCATGCTCGCTGCCTTCCTGATAAGCCTTCACGATGGGCGCGCAGCCCGTGGCCTGGACCGCGATCATCTTGGGCCGCTTGGCGCCGATCCAGCCGATGGCCTCGAGCTCCTCGAAGGCCTTCCACATGCCGATCAGGCCGGTGCCACCGCCGGTCGGATAGAAGATCGCATCGGGCAGTTCCCAACCCATTTGCTCCGCCAGCTCCAGCCCCATGGTCTTCTTGCCCTCGATCCGATAGGGCTCCTTCAGGGTCGAGAGGTCGAACCAGCCGACGGCCTCCTTGCCGCTGGCGACGATCTTGCCGCAATCGTTGATCAGGCCGTTGACGCGATAGACCGTCGCCCCTTGCAGGGCGATCTCCCGCACATTGACGTCCGGCGTATCGGCGGGACAGAAGACCGTGCTGCGCATGCCGGCACGCGAGGCATAGGCCGCCATTGCGGCGCCGGCATTGCCATTGGTCGGCATGGCGAGATGCTGGAGCCCGAGCTCCTTCGCCATGGCGACCGCGAGCGCCAGCCCGCGCGCCTTGAAAGATCCCGTCGGCAAGCGGCCTTCATCCTTGACGATGATCCTGTCGGCGCCCGCACCCAACGCGCGCGCCAGGCGCGGCAGCGGGATCAACGGCGTCATCACCTCGCCCAGCTCGACGACATTCTTCGCGTGACGCACCGGCAGGAACTCGCGATAGCGCCAGAATCCGCCCGTCCGTTCCGCCAGCGCCTTCTTCGAGACGGCCTTGGCGAGGGCCGCCAAATCGTAGCGCACCAACAACGGCTTGCCCGCTTTGGACAGCCCATGCAGCCGGTCGGCTTCATAGCGCTCGCCCGTCATCGAGCATTCCAAATGGGTGACGAAGGTCGGCCGCGGTTCGGCTTCGGGGGAAACGGATGTCATTGAACGCCCTTGAGGTGATGAGTTCGGATGGCGGGGCGCAACGATCAGCGGTCTGCAGCCGCAAGACAAGGGCTCGCGCGCGGGCGCCAATGATGTCCTGCCGGGCGCCGGAAACAGGCCCTGGAAACAGAAAATGCCCCGGAGGGGCATTGGCTGGATCACGACGGTTTTTCGAGAAACTGGAGCGGGCGAAGGGATTCGAACCCTCGACCCCAACCTTGGCAAGGTTGTGCTCTACCCCTGAGCTACGCCCGCATCCGTTTGGGTACTCGACAGCGTCGGCCTTGTCTTAAAGACCGCCCCCGTCAAGGGCGCCAGATAATAGCGACCGGAGTCAGCATTGCAAGCCTGCGGTTGCCAGCGGCTTAAGATGCGACCGCTTGTCTCGAAGCCGCAGGAATCCGCGGCTTTTTGAAGCTCCGTGACGGACGCCCGGCGGTTTTGGAGGCCGGCGGGGTTGCCGATGGTGCCGGCGCCCCCTAAGACTGGCGCCCCGAACGACCTCCATAACAACTCAAGACCGAACCTAGCCATGTCGGACGCCACCGCCCCTGCCGCCGCCCTGCCGACCAGCCCGGAAGCCGTGATCCAGCGCCTCGCCGATCTCGGCATCGAGACCGAGGTCCATCGCCATGCGCCGGTCTTCACCGTCGAGGAATCCCAGGCGCTGCGCGGCGACCTGGCCGGCGGCCATATCAAGAACCTGTTCCTGCGCAACAAGAAGGGCGACCAGATGTGGCTGGTGGTGGTCGAGGAGACCCGTCGCATGGATCTGAAGGCGCTGGCGCCCAAGATCGGAGGCGACAAGCTCTCCTTCGGCAGCCCGGACCGGCTGATGACCTATCTGGGCGTGCTGCCGGGCTCGGTGACGCCGCTCGCCCTCATCAACGACAAGGCCCGCATGGTCCAGCCGGTGCTGGACCGGGCTCTACTGTCGATGGACCCGCTCCATTGCCACCCGTTGACCAACGACATGACCCTGTCGCTGGCGCCGGCCGGCCTGCTCAAGTTCATCGAGGCTTGCGGGCATAAGCCGATCTTCCTCGACCTGTGAGAAGGGCGGCGGCCCTCGCCGGCGAGCTTCGCCTTGCCGACAACAGGGTTAAGGTCCGGGATATTGCCGGGCGGGGTTGCCAGACGCTCCGCAAAACGCCATTTATCTTTGCAAATTCGGAACCATAGGAAGATCGATCATGGAGACGCTTATCGGCCAGGGTAACGCGCCGGCTCACGCCAATGGCGCCGCGGCCCCGGTCAAGGACAGCAGCGATCAGGACTTCATGGTGGACGTCATCGATGCCTCGATGACGGTGCCGGTGATCGTCGATTTCTGGGCGACCTGGTGCGGGCCCTGCAAGACGCTCGGGCCCGTGCTCGAGAAGGTCGTGAAAGAAGCCAAGGGCGCGGTCAGGCTGGTGAAGATCGACGTGGACAAGAATCCCGCGGTCGCCGGCCAGCTCCGAATCAAAACGATCCCGATGGTTTACGCCTTCTTCCAGGGTCGACCGGTGGACGCCTTCGAGGGTGCGCAACCCGAGAGCGTGATCAAACAGTTCGTGCAGCGTCTCGCCAAGTCGGCGGGTGCTGCGGCCGGCCCCTCGCCGATCGAGGAAGCGCTCGAGCATGCCGAGGCCGCGCTGAAGGAAGGCGATGCCGCCACGGCCAGCGCCATCTTCGGCCAGGTGCTGCAGCATGAGCCCGAGAATCTGCCGGCGATCGCCGGCCTGGTGCGCTGCCTGGTGAAGGCGGGCGAGCTCGAGGAAGCCCGCAAGCAGCTGGCGAAGGTTCCTGCGAACCAGGCCAACGACAAGACCATTGCCGCGGCCCGCGCGGCGCTCGAGCTGGCCGAGCAGGCGGGCCAGAAGCAGGGCGGCCTCGACGAGTTGAAAGCCAAGCTCGCCGCGGATCCCAACGATCACCAGTCGCGCTACGACCTGGCGCTGGCGCTCTATGGCAATGGCGAAGCCGAGCCGGCGCTCGACGAGCTGCTCGAATTGTTCCGCCGCAATCGCGGCTGGAACGAGGAAGCGGCGCGCAAGCAGCTGGTGAAGATCTTCGAGGCGCTGGGTCCGACCGATCCCTTGACCTTGTCGGCGCGCCGGCGCCTGTCGTCCTTGATGTTCGCCTAAGGCGATGACGCGCGGGCCGTTCGATCCCGCCTTCGAAGCGCTGCCGGCGGAGATTCCGGTATTTCCGCTGGCGGGCGTTCTGCTCCTGCCCGGCGGAAGACTGCCGCTCAACATCTTCGAGCCGCGCTATCTCGCCATGACGCGCGATGCGATCAAGGACGAGCGGATCATCGGCATGATCCAGCCCGCCGAGCTGGAGCGCCCGGGCCATGTGCCGGCGCTGCAGCAGGTGGGCTGCGCCGGCCGCATCACCGCCTTCAACGAGACCGAAGATGGGCGCTATCTGATCACGCTGGGCGGACTCGCGCGCTTCCGCATCGCGTCGGAGCTGCCGGGCGTTTCCGGCTATCGGCGCGTCCAGGCCGACTTCGTGCCGTTCGCCGAGGACATGGCCGACAATCCCGCGCTCGAGCTCGATCGCGCGCGGCTGCTGCGCGCCCTCAAGGGCTTCTTCCATCAGCAGGGCATCAAGGCCGATTGGGAGCAGATCGAGCGCACGGCGGATGCGGCGCTCATCACCTCGCTCGCCATGGTCTGTCCGTTCGAGCCGCAGGAGAAGCAGGCGCTGCTCGAGGCCGGCAGCGCCACCGAGCGCGGCCGCGTGCTGACGGCGCTGATCGAGATGGCGCTCCTGGGCGGAACCGGCAGCGGTTCCTCCGGCGAAGCCGCGCGTCACTAGGATCGTCAGGAAAGTTTGGGATCGTCAGGAAAGTCCGGAGAACCGCCATGGCCGAACGCAAAGCCGCCGACCGGCGCTACGAGGTCGATCCGAAGCTCTTGGAGATTCTGGTCTGCCCCGTCACCAAGGGCCCGCTCGAATATGATCGCGAGCATCAGGAGCTGATCAGCCGCAAGGCCGGCCTCGCCTTTCCGATCCGCGAAGGCATCCCGATCATGCTGGCCGACGAGGCCCGGTCGCTCGACGAGGACGGCCGGCGTTGATCCCTCGCTCCGCTCCGATGTCCAACCCCCGATCCCGATCATGAGCGAACGTTTCGGCACCGAGCATTGGCCGATCGAGATCCGCCTCAAGCAGAACGAGCGCGCGCTCGAGATCGATTTCGACGATGGAAAATCCTTCCGCTATCCGGCGGAGTTCCTGCGCGTCGAAAGCCCCTCGGCCGAACTGCAGGGCCATGGGCCCAGCCAGAAGCAGATCCTGGGCGAGCGCGCCCATGTCGGCATTCTCGCGTTGGAGCCGGTCGGCAACTACGCCGTCCGCATCAAGTTCGACGATCTCCACGACACCGGCATCTATAGCTGGGCCTATCTCTACGAGCTGGGCGCCAACCAGGCCGACCTCTGGTCACGCTATCTGAAGGCGCTCGAAGAGCGAGGCCTCTCGCGCGAGCCCAAGCGTCATTCCTGACGCCTGCCCTCAAGCCTTCCGTTCCGATTGCTCCCGAGACCGCTGGACGCCAGACCCCGCCAGGGGATTGAATGGGCGCGCCCAAGCCCGAAGCCAACCGGGCAGGTCCTGAGAGAGAGGTAACCAGACCCGATGGCGCCCGATTCCGCCGGCCCGAAGCCGCCTTTCAAATCGCTCGATCCCGATATCCGCCGCGCCCGCAAGAGCCCGATCCTCGACGCGATCGACAGCGAGGCGCTGCTCGACATGCGCAAGCTGCGCGCCTATCGCCTCGGGCGGTTCCGCGCCGAGCTCAAGAAGCGCGACTGCATGGGCGCGCTTCTCTACGACCCGATCAATATCCGCTACGCCACCGGCAGCCGGAACATGGCGGTCTGGACCCTGCATAACGCGGTCCGCTACGCCTTCGTCCCGACCGAGGGGCCGATCACGCTGTTCGACTTCCATAATTGCGAGCATCTGGCCGACGGGCTCGAGACCATCGCCGAGGTGCGCCCGGCCGTGGGCTGGACCTATTTCGGCGGGGGGCCCCGGCTCGAGGAATTCGCCAAGCGCTGGTCGAACGAGATCGTCGATCTGGTGCACCGGCATGGCGGCAAGAACCGCCGCCTCGCCGTCGACAAGCTCGATCCAACCGGGACCCACCTGCTCAAAGCCGCCGGCATCGACATCGTCGAGGGCCAGGCGGTCTGCGAGCTGGCGCGCGCGATCAAGTCGGACGAGGAGCTCGCCTGCATGGTGGTGTCGATCACCGCCTGCGAGACCGGCATGGCGAAGATGCGCGACGCGCTCGAGCCCGGCGTGACCGAGAACGAGATCTGGTCGCTGCTGCATCAGGCGAACATCGCGGCCGGCGGCGAATGGATCGAGACGCGGCTCCTCACCTCTGGCGGGCGCACCAATCCCTGGTTCCAGGAATCGAGCGACCGCGTGATCCGCTCGGGCGAGCTGCTCAGCTTCGATACCGACCTGATCGGACCCTTCGGCTATTGCGCCGACATCTCGCGCACTTATTTCTGCGGCCATGGCAAGCCCAGCGCCGAGCAGAAGCGGCTCTATGGTCTCGCCTACGAGCAGATCCACACCAACCTCGATCTGGTGAAGGCCGGCGTGGGCTTCCGCGAATTCTCGGAAAAGAGCTTCAAGCTGCCGGAAGCTTGCGCGCCCAACCGATACTCCGTCGTGTTCCATGGCGTAGGCTTGGCCGACGAATATCCCGCCAGCATCTATGCGCAGGATTACGAGCGCGGCGGCTATGACGGCGTGCTGGAGCCCGGCATGACCATCTGCATCGAGAGCTATATGGGCGAGGTCGGCGGGCTCGAAGGCGTCAAGCTCGAGCAGCAGATCCTGGTGACCGAGACCGGCTATCAGCTGCTCTCGACTTTCCCGTTCGAGGACGCGCTGCTGCCGTCGCGCTGGCTCTAGGCCGCATCATGTCATCGCCGGACTTGATCCGGCGATACAGGGCCGAGGGCGCGGTCTCGAGAAAGCCTGGATTGCCGGATCAAGTCCGGCAATGACAGGCTAAGGGAAAGTCATAACCGCTCGCCGCGGATGAGGCGGGGCAAGTCGCCGACCATGCCCATGGCGTGGCGCATGAAGAGGCGCTTCAGGGGCGGCATGCGGTTGACCAGGCCGAGCCCGATGTCGCGCGCCAGGCGCACCGGCGCGATGTCGTTCGAGAACAGGCGATTGAGAAAGTCGGTCGCGGCCATCAGCATGAGATTGTCGAAGCGCCGCCAGCGCTCATAACGCTCGAGCGGCTCGCCCACGCCGATATCGAGGCCGAGGCGATGGGCATCGACCAGGGTCTCCGCCAGCGCCGCGACATCGCGCAAGCCGAGATTGAGGCCTTGCCCCGCGATCGGGTGGATCGCATGGGCCGCATCGCCGACCAGTGCCAGCCGTTCGGCGATGTAACGCGTCGCATGCTGCAGCTTCAGGGGATGGGCCCAGCGCAGGCCGAGGAGCCGGATGCAGCCGAGCGAATCGCCGAAACGATGCTGGATCTCGGCGGCGAAACTCTCGGCCGACAGCGCCATGATCGACGGCACCAGCTCGCGCTTCTCGGTCCAGACGATCGAGGAGCGATGCCCGTTGGCATCGTCGACCATCGGCAGCACCGCGAAGGGGCCCGAGGGCAGGAAATGCTCATGCGCCACATTCTGGTGCGAGAGCTCATGCCCGATGGTGCAGACGATCCCGCTCTGCGGATATTCCCACTCGGTCAGGCGGATGCCGGCCGCCTTGCGCATCGGCGAACCGCGCCCGTCGGCGGCGATCACGACCCGGCCGGTGAGGCTGGTGCCGTCGGCCAGCGTGAGGCGCGCCTGTCCCGGCTCGCGCGCCAGCCCGACGGCCTGGGCCGGGGCGAGATGGCGGATGCCGCGCCGCGCCGCGATGGCCGCGAGCAGCGCCCGCCGGATGACGCGGTTCTCGACGATATAACCCATGGGCGCCGGCTTCGCGGCCGTCGGCCCCGGGCGCCGCTTGCCGGGCCGCGGCGCCTCGAGCTCGCGATGATCGTAATGCAGGAACAGGAGCGAGGCCGGCTGGCCCACCCGCGCATCCGAGACGCGGATGTCCAGGATCGGGCAGGCCTCGGGCGCCATCCTGTTCCAGACCCCGATGCCGTCCAGCACCCGGCGCGAGCCTTCGGCGATGGCCGAGCTGCGGCCGTCATAGGCGACGGCCTCGCGCTCGGTCGCCGGCAGGCTGTCGATCACGATGACGGTCAGGCTCGCATCGGCGAGCGCCAGGGCGAGGGTGAGCCCGACCATGCCGCCCCCGCTGATGAGCACATCGGCGTCGGGCAGCCCGCGCCGGCCGGCATCATTGGCGGCGGCGGAGTCGGGGCGGTTGTCGGCGGGGTTCGTCATCGCGATTCCCACCATAGCGCGGGAATGGCGTCTTCGGCAGCGGCGCTCGATGCCGCGCACCCTTCGGGCACAGGTTAATGGCGGGCCGCGCCCGGCCGATTCCCGCTGCCTAATTGCGCGCCAGCCTGCCCAAGCTTCGATCAATCCCCGATTCTCGACTCGGCGGAATCCGAGGAATTCCGCGCGACTCCGGAGTTGGCACGGAACGTGTTTAGGGCCCTCGCTGAGTGCTCATTTTAATTCTCTCTCGTGCTCCGGAGGATTGCCCAATGTCGCGTCTTTTGCTGTTCGTCCCCCTACTGGTCGCCGCCCTGATCGGCGCCAGACCCGCCTTCGCCGCCGATCTCGCGCTGGATCGCGGCGACACCGCCTGGATGCTCACCTCGACGGCCCTGGTCCTGATGATGACGATCCCGGGCCTCGCGCTCTTCTATGGCGGCATGGTCCGCAAGATCAATCTGTTGGCGACCATGGCGCAGAGCTTCGTCATCGTCTGCCTCGTCACCGTGCTGTGGATGATCGTCGGCTATAGCCTCGCCTTCAACGGCTCCGGCGCCTTCGTCGGCGATTTCAGCCGCTTCATGCTCCATGGCATGGGCGTCGCGACGGCGCATCCCCTGGCGCCTTCGATCCCCGAGCCCGTCTTCATGGCCTTCCAGATGACTTTCGCCATCATCACGCCAGCCCTGATGGTGGGGGCCATTGCCGATCGCATGAAATTCTCGGCCCTGGTCCTCTTCGCCAGCCTCTGGCTGCTGTTCGTTTATGTCCCGATCTGCCACATGGTCTGGGGCGGTGGGCTGATCGGCGCGGCCGGTGTGCTCGACTATGCCGGCGGCACCGTCGTTCATATCAATTCCGGTGTGGCCGGTCTGGTGGCTGCCCTGGTCCTGGGGCCGCGCACCGGCTTCGGCAAGACCGCTTTCACCCCGCATAATGTCGGCCTCTCCACCATCGGCGCCGGCCTGCTCTGGGTGGGCTGGTTCGGTTTCAATGCCGGTTCGGCGGTGGCGGCCGATGGCCGCGCCGGCATGGCCATGGCGGCCACGCAGGTCGCGACCGCGGGCGCTGCCCTCTCCTGGATGGTGGCCGAGTGGGTCTTCCGCAAGAAGCCCAGCTTGCTGGGCATGATCTCCGGCGCCGTCGCCGGCCTCGTCGCGGTGACGCCCGCCTCGGGCTTCGTCGATGCCGAGGGCGGCCTGGTGATCGGCCTCGTCGCCGGCGTGGTCTGCTTCTTCGCCACCTCGACGCTCAAGAATGCGCTGGGCTATGACGACTCGCTCGACGCCTTCGGCGTGCATGGCATCGGCGGCATGGTTGGCGCCATCCTGACCGGCGTGTTCGCGACGCAAGCCGTCACCGGCTCCGAGACGCCGGTGGGCTGGATCGACGGGAACATCGGCCAGATCGCCACGCAGCTCTATGGCGTCGCCATCACCATCGCTTACTGCGCCGTCGTCACCTTCATCATCCTCAAGGTCGTCGGCCTCCTGACCCGCGGCCTGCGTGTCACGCCGGACGAGGAGCGCGAAGGCCTCGACATCGTGCTGCATGGTGAATCGGTCGCTTAACAAGCGACCGCAGCCGATCGCCGGCGAGCCCGTGGTCTGGCGGGCACGCTGGCGACTGGCGAAGCTTCGTTAGCGGGTTACTGGCCCCGGTTTATACTTTGAAAGCCGGCCCGTACCCGGGAGCACCGAGGAGAAGCTTCGCCTTGAGGGGCGGTGGGATCAGGGTCCCCACCGCCCCTCGCCTTTTGGGGCTTGGTCATTTTCCGGAAGACCATTTTTCTTGGGGGGAGAATCGGGCGAGACTCCGGGCACTAAAGAAGACAAAGCAAGAACAATGACTTGGTTAACCGACCAACCTTGGCCCGCTCTATAGGTTGGCTTGTAAGAACGTCCCACAAGCTATAGAATTGTTTATGTTTTGTCCCCGAGTCGCGACTCGGAAGCCATGTTGGCTGCCCGGACGACGCTTTTTCAGGCAATTCGGACGAACCCGACCCGTCGATGACCGACCGCCTCGATCCGCTGCTCCGATTCCATCCCTTCACCCGGCTCAACACGCTGCTGCAGGGAATCGAACCGGGCCATCAACGTCCCCTTCTGTTCTCGGTCGGCGAGCCGCAGGCGACGCCACCGGAGATGATCAAGGGTCCCCTGGTCCAGAACCTGGCGGAGTGGGGCCGCTATCCGCTGGCCGTGGGCAATGCCGACTTCCGGCGCGCGGCCACCGATTGGCTCAACCGGCGCTTCCATCTGCCGGCATCGATGCTGGATCCGGATCGCCATCTGATGCCGATCGCCGGCACGCGCCAGGGGCTGTTCTTCGTCGCGCTGGCGGCCTTGCAGGAGCCGGTCTCCGCCGCCGAGCGCCCCGTCGTGCTGATGCCCAACCCGTTCTATCACGTCTATGCTGGCGCGGCCGCGATGGCCGGCGGCGAGCCCGTCTTCCTGCCGGCAACCGCGGCCACCGGCTTCCTGCCCGATCCTGACACCATCGACCGGCGCACGCTCGAGCGCACGGCGCTGGCCTATGTCTGCTCGCCCGCCAATCCGCAAGGCGTGGTCGCCTCGCAAGCCTATCTCGCGCGCTGGCTGAAGCTCGCGCGCCAATACGGATTCACGGTCGCCTTCGACGAATGCTATTCGGAGCTCTATCGCGACGCCGTGCCATCGGGCGCGCTCGAGGTGGCGGCCGAGGCCGGCGGCAGCCTCGACAATCTGGTGGTGTTCCATTCGCTCTCGAAGCGCTCTTCCGGCGCGGGCCTGCGCTCGGGCTTCATCGCCGGCGAGGAGCGCATGCTCAAGCGCATCGCCCAGCTGGTGAATTATGGCGGCGTGGCGATCCCCTACCCGATCCTCGCCGCCTCGACCGCGCTCTGGCGCGACGAGGCGCATGTCGCGATCAATCGCGCGCTCTATAACGAGAACTTCGCGCGGGCCCGGCGCATCCTCGGCAATCGCATGGGCGCCACGCCCGGGGGCGGGTTCTTTCTGTGGCTCGATGTCGGCAATGGCGAAACCGCGGCGAAACGGCTCTGGGGCGAGGCCGGCGTCAAGGTGTTGCCCGGCGGCTATATGGCGCGCGCCGACGCGAACGGGCAGAATCCGGGCGAACGCTATATCCGAGTCGCGCTCGTCTATGATGCCGCCGCCACGCAAGAAGGCCTGGAGCGGATGGCGCGAGTCCTGACGAGCAACGTTGCGGCTGCATCCGAGGAGGCAGGATCATGACCGATGAGACGAGCGGCCTGATGCGCATGCCCTTCCTACCCGACGATTGGCGCCCCTTCCTCAGGCGACGCGCGGTCGAGCTCGGCGGGCTGCTGCTGCTGGCGCTGGCCGCGGTGCTGCTGCTGTCGCTCCTCAGCTACAATGCCAACGATCCCTCGCTCAACACCGCGACCGGCAGCTCGGTCCGCAATCTGATGGGCTATCCGGGTTCGGTCATCGCCGATCTGCTGCTGCAGGCGCTCGGCATCGCCAGCCTGATGCTGGTGCTGGTGCCGTCGGTCTGGGGCTGGCGCGTGCTGCGTCACCGTGTGAGTGGCCTGTGGTGGCTGCGCCTGCTGCTGCTGCCGTTCTCGATCCTCTTCCTCGCCATGGCACTGGCAGCGCTGGGCACGACCAGCAGCTGGTTCCTGCCGGTGGGCATGGGCGGCTATGCGGGCGATCTGTTGCTGCCGCGCCTGGCCCATCTGGTCGGCCTGCCGGTGAGCCTGATCGCGCTCCTGGGATTCGGGCTCTGGGCGGGACTGGGCTATCTGGCGCTCGGCATCTCCGCGCGCGGCTATGTCGCCGCCTGGCAGCGGCTGCAGCAGGCGGGCGATCTGACCGGCCGCGTGATCGGCGCGCTGCGCCGTCGCTTCAGCCGCGGAGAAGTGGATGCCGAGGCGGCCGAATGGCGGGCCGAGCAGGCCGAACGCCGGCGCAGCCAGCGGGTCGAACCGCATCTGGGCGCGGAGGATGACGAGGATTCCGCGGGCGAGCCGGTCCATGCGCCGGCCGCGCGCGTGGCGGAGCGTCCCGAGGCGGGACCGCGGGTCGAGGCGCCGAAGGCACGGCCCAAGCCCGGCAAGCGCGCCGAGCGCGATCGCCAGCCGGCACTCGATCTCGTCAGCAACGAGGAATACACCCTGCCGCCGCTGGAGCTGCTGGCGAAGCCGCCGGCCAATCCGGTGGCGCAGAAGATGTCCGAGGCCGCCCTCGAGCAGAATGCGCGGCTGCTGGAATCGGTGCTGCAGGATTTCGGCGTGCGCGGCGAGATCGTGAAGGTGCGCCCCGGTCCGGTCGTGACGCTTTACGAATTGGAGCCGGCCCCCGGCACCAAGACCAGCCGCGTGGTGGGCCTCGCCGACGATATCGCGCGCTCGATGAGCGCCGTCTCGGTGCGCGTCGCGGTCGTGCCCGGACGCAGCGTCATCGGCATCGAGCTGCCCAACCAGATCCGCGAGACCGTGATGCTGCGCGAGCTGCTCGCGAGCGATGCCTATGAGCGCACCGCCGCCAAGATCGCCCTGGTGCTGGGCAAGGATATCGGCGGCCAGCCGGTGATCGTCGATCTCGCGCGCATGCCGCATCTGCTGATCGCCGGCACCACCGGCTCGGGCAAGTCGGTCGCGATCAACACCATGATTCTCAGCCTCGTCTACCGGCTGAAACCCGAGCAATGCCGGCTGATCATGGTCGATCCGAAAATGCTCGAGCTTTCCGTTTATGACGGCATTCCGCATCTGCTCACGCCCGTGGTCACCGATCCGAAGAAGGCGGTGGTCGCGCTCAAATGGGCGGTACGCGAG
>NZ_JBOHKS010000094.1:0-3363 GCF_050729195.1 Hypericibacter sp. | reverse complement strand
CCATCGGGCGGCGTCGGCGGTCCGGTCTCAGGCCTTGCAGAAGGCCAGAAGCTCGGCGTTGACCTGGTCTTTCAGGGTCGTGCACATGCCGTGCGGCGCGCCCTTATAGACAACCAGTTTGGCATTTTTAATGATCTTGGACGAGAGCAACGCCGAATCCGCGATCGGCACGATCTGATCGTCGTCGCCATGCAGGACCAGGGTCGGCACTTCGAACTTCTTCAGGTCCTCGGTCAGGTCGGTTTCCGAGAAGGCCTTGATGCAGAAGTAGGAAGCCGGGAACCCGGCCATCATGCCCTGCAGCCAGAAGGATGCGCGCACGCCTTCGGAGACCTTCGCCCCCGGCCGGTTGTAGCCGTAGAACGGCAGGCTGAGGTCTTTCCAGAACTGCGAGCGGTCGGCCTGCACGCTCTTGCGCAAGCCATCGAAGGCCTCCAGCGGCGTGCCGCCCGCGTTGGAAGCGGATTTGACCATCACCGGCGGGATCGCGCCGATCAGCACGGCCTTGGCCACGCGCTTGTTGCCATGCCGGCCGATATAGCGGGCGACCTCGCCGCCGCCGGTGGAATGACCGATATGGATCGCCTTCTTCAGGTCGAGATGCTCGACCAGCGTCGCCATATCGTCGGCATAGGTGTCCAGGTCGTTGCCGTTCCAGGGCTGGCTCGAGCGTCCATGGCCGCGGCGGTCATGGGCGATGCAGCGATAGCCATTGGACGCCAGGAAGAACATCTGGTCCTCGAACGCATCCGCGCTCAACGGCCAGCCATGGCTGAACACGATGGGCTGCCCGCTGCCCCAATCCTTGTAATAGATCGACGTGCCGTCCTTGGTGGTGACGTAGCTCATATCCTGACTCCCGTTGTTGCTTTTCGGTAGTTTCGAGTTGGTTTCGGAAATGCCGTCGTCGGCTTGCGCCCGGCCCGGCAGGCTGGCCACCAGGGGGCCTGCCATGGCAGCCCCAGCGGCCAGACGCAACAGATCGCGCCGGCTTGGCGAGAGGTCGTCGAGAATGGTCATGTCGGATTCCCTGATCGATGTCGGGGATATCCTGCGACGGACCCATGACATTCAATAGAACAAAAACAGCGTTCTCATCAGGATCGCGTTGATGACAGGAACGAGAGAACGGGAATTTCGATGTTCCGCTGACGGCTAAAGGAAACTGGCGCGGACCAGGAAGTTCCAGAGCGTGACGCGGGACTCTTCGTAGATCAGCGCGTCATGCAGGACGCCGTCTGACTCGAACAGACTGACATTGGTCGAGCCCCGCAGCTTCTGCCGGCAACGCCCCCGGGCTTCAGGCTCATGGTCGGCGTTGAACCAAAGGTCGCGGTTGGAGACGATGACCAGGGTCGGCAGCTTGTCGTCGCGCAAGGGCTGGAAACGGCAAGGGGCCGCGATCGCGAAACGGCCTGCCAGCGCCGGATCGGAAAAAGCCAGCACCGCGTCGCCGCCCTCGTCGAAGCCGCCGGCGAAAATCCGCAGCTTGTCGGCCCAGGGCGCTTCAAGCACACGGGTCAGCGCATAGCTCAGCTCTTCGATGCGCCATTGCTGGATCTGAGCCAGAGGTGCTCCGAAATCCCGCATCTGGGTGCGAGGATCGCAGCCCGAGGGCCGGTCGTGGCGCACGAAGCTGTCGGGCGCGATGACCACATAGCCCAGCTCCGCGAGCGCGCGGCCTTGATTGCGGATGTCGGCCAGATCGTCCGAGCGCCCGCAGCCATGCAGGTGGATGATCACGGGCTGAGGATCGGTGATATGCAGCGCCAGGAGCCGCTGCATATAAGGCTGGTTCATCGGCCCGCTGATCACCCGCAGATTGAGCTGGTCGTCTTCGTAACGCAGGAACACCTGCGCCTGCGCCCAGGTCTGAGCGAGGTCGCTATCGAGGGCCTGGCGGATCGGGGGCGCCGTGCTGAGGGGCGCAAGAAGGGCATCGCTGGCGTCGGCTCCCGCCGCGGCGCGGGCCCCGGCATCGAATCCGGGTTCGGCTGCGGCAAGGCCGGCCAGTGCCAAGACGATCACGAGGGCGGCGAGGGGCCGCATGGGCCCATGTTAGAGGGGAGAGCCCCTCCGCGGCAATGGTGGGCGAAGGATTACGGGCGGGTGGGGTCTTGGGACAGGCGGGGACTGGGGCCGGCGGTCAGGCGGCGGCCTTCTCCCGGACCCGGTCCAGCAGGCGATGCATGAAGCTCTCGCATTGGGTCAACTGGTCGAGACTGACCCACTCGTCGGGCTTATGGGCCTGGGTGATGCTGCCCGGACCGCAGATGATGGTCGGAAGGCCCGCCTGCTGGAACAGGCCGGCCTCGGTGCCGAAGGCCACCTTGCGCACCATGTTGGCGCCCGCGAGCTTCTTCGCCAGGACCACGAGATCGGCTTCCTCCGGCATGTTCAGGCCGGGGAAGGCCGAGATCTCCTCGAAGGTGATGCCGGTGTCGGGGGCCACCGCATGCATGGCGGGCAGCAGCTCCTGATCGACGAAGGCCTTGAGCTCGCCGAACATCGCCTCGGGATCGACGCCGGCGATGTAGCGGAACTCGAAATCGAAATAGCAGTCTTTGGGCACGATGTTGAGCGCCGTGCCGCCATGGATTACGCCGGTATGAACGGTCGTGTGGGCGATATCATAATCGTTGTCGAAAGGACCGTTCTTGGCGCAGCGCCGCGCCATCCGCTTCAGGAAGGTGATCATCTCGGCGGCATATTCGATCGCGTTGACGCCCTTGGGCGCCAGCGAGGAATGCGCCTCGAAGCCGCGCACCCGCGCGCGCAGGCTCTTCTTGCCCTTATGCGCGACGATCACCTTCATGTCGGTCGGCTCGCCGATGATGACGGCCGAGGGCTTGATCCGGAAATCCTTGAGCAGCGCGATCAGCCGTCGCACGCCGACGCAGCCGACCTCCTCGTCATAGGAGAAGATCAGATGGATCGGCTGCTGCAGCGGCTGGGCCAGGAACTCCGGCACCATGGCGAGGGTGATCGCCAGGAAGCTCTTCATGTCGCAGGTGCCGCGGCCATAGAGCTTGCCGTCGCGCTCGGTGATGCTCCAGGGATCGCTGCTCCATTCCTGGCCGTCGATCGGAACCACGTCGGTATGGCCGGAGAGCGCGATGCCCGGCCGGTCGGTCGGACCCAGCGTCGCGTAGAGATTGGCCTTCTTGCCGCTTTCGTCGAACACCATCTGCGATTCCACGCCATGGCCGGCGAGATAGTCGCGGATGAAGTCGATGATCTGAAGATTGGAGTTCCGGCTCGTGGTGTCGAACGCCACGAGTTTGCGGATCATGTCGAGGCTGCGCGAAGAGGGCGGCAAGATGAACGGTTCCGTTCGGGTCGGGGAAACCGCCATCATAGGGC
>NZ_JBOHKS010000093.1:0-4642 GCF_050729195.1 Hypericibacter sp. | reverse complement strand
GCCGGCTCCGGCGCCGCCTTCCTATAGAGCGTCGGATCGAGAAGCCCACGTGGCGGCATCTATTTAGTCCCCAAAGATGCTGTTCGGCAGGCCGCCATCCCCAGGATTGGGGTCATATTTTCATCTCGAGATATCGATCAGCCCAGAATAGTTACTGCGAAATCCTGGCCGGTATTGGCCGAGCTCGCATGCGTGAGGGTCGCCGAGCCCTGCGCGCGCGCCGAGACATAGACGCCGGCCTTCTCGGCGGTCGAAGCGTTGGCCGTGAGCGGGGCCAGACCTATCCAGCTTTCCGGCCCGATCCGGGCATCGGTGAGCGTCGTCGTGGTCTGGCTCGCCCGAAGGGTGACGGTCGCGGTGCAATTCAGTTTGCCGGCAAGGATGCCGCGAACGACGTCGTAAACCCGAGACAGGTATTGCCAGATAAATCCAACGTCACCAGATCCGACCGGCGGCGGCAGCGGTTTGAAAACGGTGGTCATCGCGCCCCGCTCGGTTTGAACTCGGGCTCGACGCCCAGGATGTGCGCGTAATCCGCGCCTTCATCGATCGCGATCCGCGCCCGATGGAATCGCGCATCCTGCCGCGCCGGGCAGAGACCGTTATCGTTCATGGCCACCGCCGGGCTCCAGGTGACCGGATCGTTCAGCCGGTTGCGCGTGCCGAGCGCGACCGAGGCCGCGGCGCCATCCACCAGCGGGCGGACTCCCGTCACCAGCGAGCGGCGGCCCGGCGTGATCTGGGTCTCGCCGCTATCGACGGTCGCGGCCATCGTGCCGCCATTGAAGAAGCCCAGCTCATGGCCCGGCGTGAAGGCGGCCAGGAACAGCCGGCCCGAGCCGGTGAAGGCGGCATCGTCGAGCGACAGGCTCGTCGCATCGAGATTGCCGATCAGCGTGTCGATATTGTCGAGATTCCAGGAGGACTGGACCATCGCCGACAAGACCAGGTCGCAGGCGAACTCGGCGCGCGACCAGCGCCCGAGCTGCCAGTGATAGATCAGCGCCTTGTCCGGCAGGCCCGTGCCGCCGCCCACGGATGGATAGCTCACGATATAGAGCTTGTTGACCGGATCGACGGCACCCGTCACCCGGTGCAGGCTGTTGAGATCGACCCCATGCTCGGGATGCTCGAAGAAGAACCGGTCGACCTTCTCCGCCCCGATCGGCTGCAGCTGCTGCCCGCCCGCCAGCAGATAGAATCCGTCATGGGCGAGGAAGAAGAGCAGGTTCTCGAACTGCGCGGAGGCCCATTCGGCGAGACAGCCCTTGTCCTGGCTGATCTTGTCGAAGGTGAAGGTCAGCGGATAGTCGGTGCGGATCCCGAGCCGGATGCAGCGTTCCTGCAGCACCACCAGATTGTCGCCCCCGAAGAGGCCCAGGATCTGCCCACCGTCGGGCATGTCCTGGAAATCGGCGGCGCCCGTCGTCCAGTCGAGGTTCTCGACATCGCACCAGCTCACCCGGTTGGAGTTGGCCCCATCGCGCCCCAGCGCCGCCACGTCGCGGGCGACCGCGATATAGCGCGCACCGGCGGGCGGCGAACCGCCCTGCGCCGCGAAGTTCGCGCCGGCTCCCATGGCGATCGCCTGCACCGCATCCGAGCCGTTGACCGCCAGGCAGACATCGCCGAACTGGGCGAAACGCCAGAGGCCCTGGGCCGGCGTGCTGTAGGCGCCACCGGAAGTCCGGCTGAAGTCGGACCAGGCCGCGCCATCGAAGCCATAGAGCTTGGTCGCATCCCCGGCGAACGACTTGACCGTCAGGTCCGTCGACCGCAGCGTGATCGCGCCCTGGATGCGGATGCCGGAGGCAGCCGAGCCCGACGCCATCAGCGTCTTCAGCGGCCGATAGGAGTTGGCCGCCGGGATCACGTTCTTCGCCTCGGTCGCGCCGGCGCTGCCGAAGGCCGAGCCGTCGGGCAGGAACTCGCCGACCGGTATCATGCCGTCTCCCCTTCATTGCCCCGGTTCGGGGTCTTGTCCTAGAGTGCGGTCTCGCGCGGGCTTGCGGTCGAGCCTGGACCAATCAACTCTTGCGGACGAGGCCTTATGATCCGCTTTTTCTCTACCGAGCGTGGCGCGCACGCGATCCGACGATTCCTCGAGGTGGATGGCCATCGCCAGAAGGTTCGGATCGAAGCCTCGACCTATCGGGAAAGCGCGAGCACCGGCATGAGCCAGCCGGCGACCCACATCTTCAGCGATCTCGAACGCGTGCCGCCGCCTATTTTGGGTGAGATCGCCAAGAGCTGGGACACACTCGATGCTGCCGGCGGCCACCGACTGCTCAATCATCCGGTGCGCACGCTGCGCCGTTACGAGCTGTTGCGCACGCTCTACGAAGCGGGCATGAACCAGTTCAACGCCTATCGCCTGGACGAGGTCCGGCGTCCCTCGCGCTATCCGGTCTTCATCCGCCGAGAGAATGAGCATGATGGCGCCGTGTCGCGCATGCTGATGAACCCCGAGGAATATGACCGCGAGCTCGAGGCGATCCATCGCCTGCCGGTCGCACGCGACAATCTTCTGGCGGTCGAATTCTGCGACACACGCGACGCCCAGGGCATCGTGCGCAAATATGGCGCGGCCATCGTCGGCGGCGAGATCAAGCCGTTCCATCTCTATGTTGCGCGCAAGCCCATCGTGAAGCACTCGACCGACGCCATCGTCAATGAGGAAACCGCCGCCGAGGAGTTGAACTACTTCGAGAAGAACCCGCATGAGGAGGCGCTGCGCGAAATCTTCGCGATGGCGCGCATCGATTATGGCCGGATCGACTACGGCTTCCGCAAGGGCCGGCTTCAGGTCTGGGAGATCAACACCAATCCCTATTGGATCGTGGACAGCGAGCCCGATCCCCTGCGAGTCGAGCTCCTGGAACGGCGCTCCCAATGGCTCGCCCAGGCTTTCGTCCGGATCGATACGAACTAGAACGCGTTCGTAACAGCTCTAGGGGCAGAGGGTCTTGATAGGCTGTCCATCCTTCATCTCATAGACATCACGACAAGGCTTGCCATCGATCTCGACCCGACTCACCCCCACGTCCATCATGTCGAAGAACTCCCCGACCGTAGTCCGGCCGTCGCTGTTCCAGTCCATTTCGGCAAGAGATAAGCCCTTCCCCAGCGTCTCCATGCCGATTCCGAAAATTGGGTAGCCGATGATGATTCCGAGGATCGTCAGGCCGATGATCTTTCCTCGCTTCATCAAGGACCTCCCATCACCGACCAGGGCGCATTGGGATACCAGCGCTTCTTTTCCGGGTCGGCCGGATAATAATGATAGCCGTTGCCGTCGATCAGGCCGTTATAGACCAAGCTATCTCTCAACCCCAGCGGAAGCGGGCTTCTGGCAATTGGAAAACCCAGCTGTTGAAGCCCGTCTTCGAGCGGGTCCGTACAATTGGCGTCGAATATGTCGTATTTATGGTGAGGACCATAGTCCTGCATGGAGGTCTCGATCTGCCCTAACTCCTTCGAGCTGAGGCGCAGGGGAAAGCTGTAGGCATCGCGAAAACTGTTGCGCTTCAGATAATCGAGCGTCGGCTCGACATGCATCCCCTTCGGTGTCCAGGAATAGGTTATGCCGTCGATGTCGACGGCGATATGCCCGAGCGAGGATTCCCTCCAGCCATTGGGGTCAAAATAGAGAAGCTCGCCAAGCCGTGCTGGTTGCGGAGGCGGCCGCAATGGCGCCCCGCGAGGGCGAGCGTCGGTCTCTTGCGTCGCGTTCGATCCAGTCGAGATTGCGGCGGAAAGATATCCCAGGAGGCCTCGCGGCGGCCCGACCTCGGGGCGTAACGCCGAAAGATTCTTCTTTGGCATGTGGTTGGGTGGCGCTGGCATAGGATTCCTTACTGGCGACAATGCGGCACTTACGCTTGGCTACGACCACCCGATGGTCGTGCTCGTCCGTCCCGGGCTACTGCACCCGGTAGAACGTCACCCACTTCCCCTCGAGCGTCGGGAACCAGAGCTTCCCGTCCATGAGCTGCTGCTCGTCCCGGAACTGCACCTCGTTTCCCACGGTCTTGACGCCGATCACATGGCCGGCCTCTTCGCCCGGGCCCTTCCACAGCATCACGCCCTTGGCCCCGTCGCCCGCCGCCAGCATCTCCTGCTCGATCGCGGTCGGCGACATCGAGCCCGGCATGCCCTTGGACTGGGCGAGCTGGCGCCAGCAAGGCAGCTCCGGCCCCTGCGGAATGAGGTTGCCGAAGCGCTGCTTCAGCATCGGAATGATGTCGACCGCGAGGTCCCAGTATTTGCCGTTGGCCGGCGGCGTGTAATGCTCGCCGAACAGCCAGGCGAGGCTGCAGGGAAAGCAATCCGTCCGCGTCGGCGCATTCGCCTGGATCTCGCCCGCGGCGACACCGTAACCATTGTGCGCCTGGGCCGCCGTGCAGGTCAGCGCTTTCGCCGGCGACTTGGCCGGACAGCGCGCCACCAGCACGGGCGAGACTTTGAGGCCCCATTCGCAGAGCCGCTTCCCTTCCTCGCGCCCCTGCAGATAGGGGTCGGGATTCGTCGACACGCCCGGCGGATGCAGCACGCCATCGATGACCTGGGGGGCCGCCACCACGATCAGGATCGCGGCGACCTGCTTGAACTTCGCCGCGGCGGCCGCCAGCCCCAGATTCCA
>NZ_JBOHKS010000092.1:0-23797 GCF_050729195.1 Hypericibacter sp. | reverse complement strand
CGAGATTGGCCTCGCCCGCGAGCCGGCGCGCCAGCGGGCTGGCGAAAATGCGCTGGCCGTCCTTGCTGGCAGCGACGGCGGGAGCCGGTGCTGATGGTGCTGGCGCTGCGGCCAGTTTGGGAGCCGGTGCGGGGACTGGCGCTGCAGCGGGTACTGCCGATGCGGGTGCCGGAGCCGCCGGCGCCGCCTTGCCGATCGCGTCGAGCGCGCTGACGCTCTCGCCCTCGTTCAGCATATAGGCGATGGGCGCATTGACGGCGATATTCTCGGTGCCGGCGGCAACGACGATGCGGCCGAGCGTGCCCTCGTCCACCGCCTCCACTTCCATCGTCGCCTTGTCGGTCTCGATCTCGGCCAGCACGTCGCCGGACTTGATCGTGTCACCTTCCTTCTTGAGCCACTTCGCGAGCTTGCCCTCGGTCATGGTCGGCGAGAGAGCGGGCATCAGGATCGGCGTCGGCATGGCGCTGTTCCTCCCCTGCTCAACCGCGATAACAGACTTGGCGCGCCGCGGCGGCGACGCTGTCGGCGCTGGGCAGCGCCAGATGCTCGAGATTGGCGGCATAAGGCAGCGGCACATCGGCGCCGTGGACCCGCATCACCGGTGCATCGAGCCAGTCGAAGGCCTGCTCCATCATCAGGGCCGCCAGTTCGGCGCCGATACCGGCGAAGGGCCAGCCCTCCTCGACCGTGACGAGGCGGTTGGTGCGTTTGACGGACTCCACGATGGTCTCGGTGTCGAGCGGTCGCAGGCTGCGCAGATCGATCACCTCGGCCTCGATACCCTCCTTGGCGAGGGTCTCGGCGGCGGCCAACGCGAAACTGACCGGCCTTGAGAAGGCGGTGATGGTCACGTCGCGGCCGGGCCGCACGATCTTCGCCTTGCCGATCGGCACGAGATAGTCGGCGCTGGTCGGGACCGGAAAGTTCTGGCCATAGAGCAGCTCATGCTCGAGGAAGATCACCGGATTGGGATCGCGGATCGCGGATTTGAGCAGGCCCTTGGCGTCGGCGCCCGACCAGGGCGCGACCACCTTCAGGCCCGGGCAATGGGCATACCAGCTCGCATAGCATTGCGAATGCTGGGCGGCGACGCGCGAGGCGGCGCCGTTGGGACCGCGGAACACGATCGGCGAGCCCATCTGGCCGCCCGACATGTAGTTCGTCTTCGAGGCCGAGTTGATGATCTGGTCGATCGCCTCCATGGCCAAATTGAAGGTCATGAACTCGACGATTGGCCGCAAACCGCCGAAGGCGGCGCCGACGCCGAGGCCGGCGAACCCATGCTCGGTGATCGGCGTGTCGATCACGCGCTTGGGCCCAAACTCCTCGAGCAGGCCCTGGCTGACCTTGTAGGCGCCCTGATATTCGGCGACCTCTTCGCCCATCAGGAACACCTTGGGGTCGCGGCGCATCTCCTCCGCCATGGCGTCGCGCAACGCTTCGCGAACGGTGATGGTGTGGGTCTCGCCCATCGCCGCCTCGGGCGCCATGCTGACGATCGCAGGGGCTGCCGGTGCGGGTTTCGACGCGGCCGGTGTCGGCGCCGGGCTTGCGGGTGCCGGCGCTGCCGCCGGTGCGGGGGCTGCCGGCGCTTTCGGTGCGGATTTGGCGGCCGCGTCGACGCTCTCGCCTTCGACGGCGAGGACCGCGATCGGCGCGTTCACGGCGACATTCTCGGTGCCGGCCGGCACGATGATGCGGGCGATCTTGCCCTCATCGACCGCTTCGACCTCCATCGTCGCCTTGTCGGTCTCGATCTCGGCGATCACGTCGCCCGGCTTGACCGCGTCGCCTTCCTTCTTGAGCCATTTCGCGAGCTTGCCCTCGGTCATGGTCGGCGAGAGGGCAGGCATCAGGATTTCGATAGACATGGATTCGGATCCCTTCCCGCTTACGCTTCGACCAGCACGTCGGTCCAAAGCTCGGACGGATCGGGCTCCGGGCTCGCCTGCGCGAACTCGGCCGCCTCGGCGACGATGTCCTTGACCTCGCGATCGATGTTCTTCAGCGCGTTCTCGTCGGTATGGCCGCCCTCGAGCAGCTTGGCGCGCAGGTGATCGATCGGATCATGCTCCTGGCGCATCTTCGCGACCTCTTCCTTGCTGCGATATTTCGCCGGATCGGACATGGAATGGCCGCGATAGCGGTAGGTCAGCGCCTCGAGGATATAGGGGCCCTTGCCGGTCCGCGCATTCGCCAGCGCCTTTTCGGCCGCGGCGCGCACCGCCATCACATCCATGCCGTCGACCTTGGTGCCGGGAATGCCGTAGGCTTGGCCGCGCATATGGAGATCCTTGCCCGCGGCCGCGCGCTCGACCGAGGTGCCCATGCCGTATTTGTTGTTCTCGATGATGTAGACGACCGGCAGCTTCCAGAGCGCCGCCATGTTGAAGGATTCGTAGACCTGGCCCTGGTTGATCGCGCCGTCGCCGAGGAAGGTCAGGCTGACGCCACCATCCTCCTTGTAGCGATGGGCGAAGCCGAGGCCGGTGCCGATCGGCACCTGCGCGCCGACGATGCCGTGGCCGCCATAGAAATTCTTCTCGCGGCTGAACATATGCATCGAGCCGCCCTTGCCCTTGGAATAGCCGCCGCGCCGTCCCGTGAGCTCCGCCATGACGCCCTTGGGGTCCATGCCGGTCGCGAGCATATGGCCGTGGTCGCGATAGGAGGTAAGGACGCTGTCGACGGGCTTGCGCGCCGCCATGCAGCCGACCACCACCGCTTCCTGGCCGATATAGAGATGGCAGAAGCCGCCAATCAGCCCCATGCCATAGAGCTGGCCCGCCTTCTCCTCGAAGCGTCTGATCAGCAGCATGTCGCGGTAATGGGTGAGCAGGGTTTCCGACTCGTCGCTCTCGGCCTTGCCGGCCTTGCGTACGGGCGTTGCAGCCATGTTGTCTCCCTCTCCACAGGCGGGCCTTGAGCAGCCCGCTGGGCGGCCGCAGAAGCGAGGGCCGGCCCTTATCCGGTTAATCTACGCCGGAAAGGGAGAATAGCAAGATGGTGTAAATTTATGACAAACCACACAAAAGAGACAATTAACTGAATTTCAGTTAAGTCAGTTTTGTGACGGCGCCGAGGGCGAGGCCGGGGTCGCGGCCGGCGGTGAATCAGGCGTCATGATGATCATTTCGTCGTCGCGCGCGTAATTCAGCATCAGCCGAGTCTGCTCGTCGAGCAGATCGGAATCGAGCGTCGCCGGGCTCATGCGCTGCACGCGATTGGCCAGGGTGAGCTGCTCGCCCTGAAGCGAGGCCAGCTGCGCATCGGCCTGGCGCAATTGCTGTTTCAAGGTGAGCCACGCCATGAGGCCGCGGTCGCCCTGAATCGCGTGATAGCCGAAATAGCCCATCAGCGATGCGCCGATCAAAGGAACGGCGATCTGGCGCAGATAGCGGCGGAGCTCGATTCGAATTGCCATGACTCGACGGAATCACAGCCGAGTCGAGCCGGTCAAATGAATTCGACTCGGGGATCCGACTCCGGCGACGATGGAGCCGAAAAAGCGCTCGACTGTGACTCGAAAGACTCACTTCCCGCCGGTCAGGCGCCGGATTTTGCCTCGGGGATCTCGACCGCCAGACCGTCATAGCCGGGCTCGACGCCGGCCGGGCAGCGCGCCTTCAGCACGTCATAGTCGATCTGGTGATTGAGATGGGTCAGCACCGCATGGCGCGGCTTGAGCTGCTTGATCCAGCCCATGGCGGTATCGAAATTGGCGTGGGTCGTGTGCGGCTCGAGCCGCAGACAATCGACGACGAAGAGATCGAGCCCCGCCAGCAGCGCCAGCGAGGGCGCCGGCATCTTCACCACATCGGTCGAATAGGCGAAGTTGCCGATGCGGTAGCCGGTGGTGACGGTGCCATGCCCGTGATCCTGCTCATAGGGCAGGATCGACAGGTCTTCGAGCGTAAAGGGCCGCCCCCACGCCACCGTGCGGGCATCGAGAAACGGACGATAGAGCTTGCCCGAGCCCTTCTCGTTCTGACGGAACACGTAATCGAAGCGCCGTGCCAGCGTCTCCAGCGTGTCCGCCGTGCCATAGATCGGCAAAGGCTCCGATCCGGACTCGCGGCGCACGAAACGGAGATCGTCGAGCCCATGGGCATGATCGGCATGCTCATGGGTGAAGAGCACCGCATCGAGCCCGGTGACGCCGGTATCGAGCAGCTGCTCGCGGCAATCGGGCGACGCATCGATCAGGATCGTCTTGCCTTGCGTCTCGACCAGCACCGAGACGCGCCGGCGCCGGTTGCGCGGATTGTCCGGGTTGCAGCAGCCCCAGTAGTTTCCCACCAGCGGCACGCCGCCCGACCCGCCACATCCCAGTATCGTTACGCGCATGAAATCCCTGATCCGGTTTTGCCGTCGGTCAGGCCGAGGCCTTCAACGATGCAGGCTTCGCCTTGTCGAACAGGCGGAAGAAGTTGGTCGTGGTCGTATCGGCCAAGGCCGGCGCGGTCATGCCCTGGAGCTCGGCCAGGCATTGCGCGGTGTGGGCGACGAAGGCGGGCTCGCATTTCTTGCCACGAAAGGGTACCGGCGCCAGATAGGGCGAGTCCGTTTCCACCAGGATGCGGTCCTGCGGCAGGTCCTTGGCGATGGCGCGCAACGAGTCCGACTTCGGGAAGGTCAGGATCCCGGAGAGCGAGATATAGAATCCCAGCTTGAGGGCGTTGTCGGAGAGATATTGCGTGGTGCTGAAGCAGTGGATCAGCCCGCGCAGATTTCCCTCGGCCGCCCCTTCCTGCAGCAGCGCCACCGTGTCCTCGTCGGCATCGCGGCTATGGACGATGAGCGGCAGGCCCGTGGCGCGCGCGGCGGCGATATGGGTGCGGAAGACCGATTGCTGCTCGGCGCGCGGGCTACGCTCGTAGAAATAATCGAGCCCGCACTCGCCGATACCGATCACCTTGGGATGGCGGCTGAGCTCGATGAGCTGCTCGGCCGCGACATTGACCTCGCCCTCGGCCTCATGCGGATGGACACCGACCGTGCACCACAGATTGTCGTGCCGCTCGGCAATCGCGAGCACCTGCGGGAACTCCTCCACGCTGGTGCAGATGGTGAGCATCGCCCCCACCCCCGCCTCGCGCGCGCGGCCCAGTGCCGCGTCGAGGATCCCGGCGCGGTCGAGATAGTCGAGATGGCAATGGCTGTCGACGAGCATCAGGCCTTCTTGCCTTTGGCTTTTGCCGGCGCCGCTTCAGGCGCCGGCGCATCGGGATCGACGAAACGCGGGAACACGCCCTCCGGCGCCGGCAGCGGCGTTCCGGGTTTGAGCGCATCGACTTCCGTCAGATGCACGAAGCTCCGCCGGCCCTGCGGCACTGCGAGCTGATCGAGCAGCTTGCCCGCGGATTCCGGCATCACCGGCTGCACCAGGATGGCGAGATAGCGCACCGTCTCGGCCAGCACCCAGAGCACCGTCGCCATGCGCGCGGGATCGGTCTTCTTCAGCGCCCAGGGCGCCTGCTCGTCGACATAGCGGTCGGCCTCGCCGACGACGAACCAGATCGCTTCGAGCCCGCGGTTGAAGGTTTGGGTCTCGATCGCCTCGCGCCAACGCGCCAGCAGGTCCTGCGCCTGACCGAGCAGCTTCCGGTCCGCCTCGGTCAGCAACCCCTTCTCCGGCACGACCGCGCCGCAGTTCTTGTTGATCATGGAGAGCGAGCGCTGCGCCAGATTGCCCAGACCGTTGGCGAGATCGCTATTGATCCGCGTGACCATGGCGCGGTGCGAGAAGTCGCCGTCATTGCCGAACGGCACCTCGCGCAGCAGGAAATAGCGAACGCGATCCAGTCCGTATGTCTCGATGAGCTGCAGCGGATCGATGACGTTGCCGAGCGACTTGGAGATCTTCTGCCCCTCGTTGGTCCACCAGCCATGCGCGAAGACGCGCTTGGGCGGCTCCAGCCCCGCGGCCATCAGGAAGGCCGGCCAATAGACCGTGTGGAACCGCAAGATGTCCTTGCCGACCATATGCAGGTCTGCGGGCCAGAAGGTCCGGTAGCTCGGGCTGCCGACATCGGGATAGCCCACCGCCGTCATATAATTGGTCAGCGCGTCGAGCCACACATACATGATGTGGTCGGGATCGTTCGGAACCGGCACGCCCCATTTGAAGCTGGTGCGCGAAACCGACAGGTCCATGAGCCCGCCGCGCACGAAGGACAGCACCTCGTTGCGGCGCGTCTCCGGCGCGATGAAATCCGGATTCTTCTCGTAGAAATCGAGCAGCTTCTGCTGCCATTTCGAGAGATCGAAGAAGTAGCTGGGCTCCTTGACCCACTCGACCTCGGCGCCCGAGGGCGCGCGCTTCTTGCCGTCGGCCCCGGTGGTCAGCTCCTCCTCGCCATAGAAGGCCTCGTCGCGCACCGCATACCAGCCCTCGTAATGGCCGAGATAGATATGGCCGCGGGAAAGCAGCGCCTGCCACAGCGCCTGGCAGGCCTTGATATGCCGCGCCTCGGTGGTGCGGATGAAATCGTCGTTGCTGAAATTCATCGCCACCGCGAGGTCGCGGAAATTCTGCGAGACCTTGTCGGTGAAATCCTTGGGCGACATGCCGGCGGCCTTGGCCGATTTCTCGACCTTCTGGCCATGCTCGTCCGTGCCGGTCAGGAAATTGACCCGCCGCCCGTCCAGCCGCATGAAGCGCGCAATCACATCGCAGGCGAGCGTCGTATAGGCGTGCCCGATATGCGGCGCGTCATTCACGTAATAGATCGGCGTGGTGATGTAGTAGGCGCGGGGCCCTGACATGCGTGCGGGTCTTCCGGATCGAGAACCTGGTTTGTGGCGACGAGATCCGCGGGAATGCGGAGGTGGGGCGGACGCCGTTCCATCCTCCGCCGCGGCCTTGCCGCCGCTCCGGAGGACAGGCGGTTCCTGTCAGCGCCGTCCCTGCCCGGCCAAGGCTAGCATGGCGCCGATCCAGACCTGTTTCAGATCGAGATCGGCCTGCTCGGCCCCGGCGATCAGGCGCGTGACCTTTTCCCACAGGGCCAGCCATTGATCAAGTCCGCGGGACCCGGCCAGACGCCCCAGAATCTGGGCCTCTTCGGGCGGAATTCCAGGGTCCGGGCGGCCCAGGGAGGCCGTCCGCAGCAGCCGCGCCATCCAGCCTTCGAGCAGATCGGCCGCGGTGCGGAACCGGTCGCCCTCGCGATCGCGGGCAAGCCGGTCGGCGAAATCATGAATGGCCGGGATATCGAGATCGGGCAGCCGGGCGAGTTGCTCGCCCAACTCGCGATAGAGCTCGAGCCCCTCCTCCTCGGCCAATGTCAGGGCGCGGCCGATGCTGCCCTGCGCCAGCCAGACAAGGAGCGCCTGGTCGGCGGGTTCGAGGTCGGGCTGGTAGCGCGCGAGGAGGGCACGTAGCTGCGCGTCGGCCAGCGGCTTCAGCGCCAGCCGGCGGCAGCGCGAGCGGATGGTCGGCAGCAGCCGCCCCGGCGCATGGCTCACCAGCAGCAGCACCGAGCGGCGCGGCGGCTCTTCGAGCACCTTGAGCACCGCGTTAGCGGCGTTGCGGTTCATGTCCTCGGCGCAATCGACGATGACGACGCGCCAGCCGCCTTCCGCCGGCGTCAGATGGAGGAACTGGCCGATATCGCGGACATCGCCGATGACGATCTCGCTGCGGCGCTTTTTCTTCTTCTCGTCCCAGCTGCGTTCGACCGTGATGAGATCGGCATGGCCGCCGCTGGCGATGCGCCGAAAGACCGGCAGGTTGGGATCGATGCGCAAACCCGCGGGCGCCGCTTCGGCCGCGCCGAACAATCCCGGCGCCGCGGCTTCAGCACCCCGGTTCGCCAGCAAATAGCGCGCGAAGTGGAACGCCAGGGTCGCCTTGCCGATGCCACGGGGCCCTGTGATCAGCCAACCATGCGCCAGACGTCCGGATGCTACAGCGGCCGCCAAGGCAGCTTCCGCCTCGTCATGGCCGAGCAACTCCGGGTTCTCGCGCGGTGCCGGCCAAGCCTGCTGTGGTTCGTCGCTCATGGGGTCCGCGTCAATTCGGCCGGGAATCTCTCGGTCATCGCCGCGCGCAGCTCGGCCTGAACCGCATCGAGGCCGGCCGTCGCGTCGATGACGCGGCAGCGCTGCGGCTCCTGCGCCGCGATCGCCAGAAAGCCCTGGCGCAGCCGCTCATGGAAGGCCTGCGCCATTTCCTCATAGCGGGTCTCGGGCCCAAGCCGCGTGCCCGCGCGCTCGAGGCCTTGGGCCACCGGCAGATCGAGGATGAAGGTCAGGTCCGGGCGCTGTGATCCGACCACCGCCTTCTCGAGCAGGGCGATGAAGTTGCGGTCGACGCCGTGTCCGTAGCCCTGATAAGCGAGGGTCGAATCCGCGAAACGATCGGAGAGCACCCACTGACCCGCGGCCAGGGCCGGGCGGATGACCCGCTCGAGATGATCGCGCCTTGCCGCGAAATGCAGCAACGTCTCGGTCATGGGATCCCAGCGGTCGGTCGCCCCCTGGACCAGCAATTTTCGGATCTCTTCGGCGCCGGGCGACCCGCCGGGCTCGCGGGTCTGCAGCACCTTCTGCCCCTGCCCTTCGAGCCAGGCCGCCAGCCGTTTGGCTTGCGTGGATTTCCCCGCGCCCTCGCCGCCCTCGAATGTGATGAAGCGGCCGCGCGCCATTCCGTCTCCGCTCGCTCCGGTCAGGCGCCGCCGATGTAATGCTTCAGCGAGGCGAACATGCGTCCGAAGAAGCCCAGCTTCGGCACCTCTTTGCTGGCGACGAGCGGAACTTCCATGTCAGCCATGCCGGGCGCCGAGATCACCACCTTGCCCACTTCCTGGCCGGCCGTGATCGGCGCCGGGATCGGGCCGTCGAACACCGCCTTGGCGGTGAGCTTGTCATGCGCCGCGCGGGGCAGCGTCACCAGCAGATCCTTGCCGACCGCCAGCGGAACCGTCGCCTCCTGGCCCATCCAGACCGGCGCATCGGCCAGCACCGAGCCGGCCTTGGCGACCATATAATTGTCATATTCGCGGAACGCCCAATCGAGGACCTTGGCGGCCTCGTCGGAGCGCTCCTGCATGCTGTGGGTCCCGATCAGCACCGTGATGATGCGCCGCCCGTCGCGCTTGGCCGAGACCGCCACGCTGTAGCCGGAGATGCTGAGATGGCCGGTCTTGAGGCCGTCGACGGTCGGATCCTTGTAGAGCAGCGGATTGCGGTTGCCCTGCTTGATCCCGTTGAAGACGAACTCCTTCTCCGAGAAATAATGATAGTACTCGGGGAAATCGGCGATCAGGTGATGGGCCAGCCATGCCACGTCATGCGCGGTCATCAGCTGCTTGGGATCTTCGAGCCCGTGCGGATTGTCGAACTGGCTGTCTTTGAGGCCCAGCTCCTTGGCCTTCGCGTTCATGCGTTCGACGAAGGTTTCCTCGGTGCCCGCAAGGCCTTCGGCCACGACCAGGCAGGCATCGTTGCCCGACTGCACGATGATGCCGCGGATCAGGTCTTCGACGCGGATCTGGCTGCCGATGCCGACGAACATCGTCGAGCCTTCGTTCAGCGCCCAGGCCTCCTTCGAGACCGGAAAGGAGTCGTCGAGCTTGACCTCGCCCTTCTTCAGCGCGTCGAACAGCAGATAGACGGTCATCAGCTTGCTGAGCGACGCCGGCTGGATCTGCGTTTCCGCGTTCTTGTCGAGCAGGACGGCGCCGGTGTCGAAATCCAGGACATAGGCTTCGGTCGCCGTCGTGTCGATGGTCTCGGCCCTGGCGGCCGCGATCCCGAGGGACGAGGTGGCCAGAAAGGCCAAGGCCGCGAGCGCGGTCAAAGGACGTGCAGCGAGTGTCATCGTTATCCCAATCATCCTGGTTCCTCTCCCGGCAAAGTTAAAGATAACGCCGCACGGGAGCCGGCGTCGATCCATAAGAGCCGCCCATCTGGGCGTTTTCGCGGCGGTCTGCCGCATCAATCCACGACAATGCGCGCCTCGGTATGGCCGGAACGGACCAGCTTATCCAGCAGGCGGTCGGCCTCCGAGACCGACGCGATCGGCCCCAGCCGCACGCGGTAGAATTGCTGCGTGCCGACCTTGACCGGGGTCATGGTGGCAGCGCCCATGCGCGATAATTCCGTGGTGAGCTTCTGGGCGTTCGCATATTGGGTGAAGGAGCCGGCCTGGATGAAGATCCCGCTCGGCTTGACGAGCGTCTGCGTGACCCGGCCGTCGGGCTGGGCCGCGGCGACAGCCCGCGTGGTCGCGGGCGCCGTGGTTGTCGCCGTGTTGGTCGCGGCCGGCGCCGTCGCGACGGTGCTGGAGGCGCTGCTCGTCGCCGCGGGCAGCGGCTGGGCGGTCACGGCGGTGGTGGGTGCGGCCGTCGGTGCCGCCGGCTGCGGCTGGTCGGACGGAACGCCGCTGCCGCCGGTCAAGGCGGCAGCCAGGGCCATGCTCTCGTCGGCCAGCACCTGGACGCGGACCTTCGCCGTGCCGTTTTCATGGAAACCCAGCAGCTGGGCGGCACGGCGCGACACATCGATGATGCGGCCATTCACGAAGGGTCCGCGATCGTTGATGCGCAGCTTCAGCGAGCGCCCATTTTCGAGATTGGTCACCTGGACGATGGTCGGCAGCGGGAGCGACTTGTGCGCCGCCGTCAGGCCGTTCTGATCGTAGATCTCGCCGCTGGCCGTGGGCTTGCCGTTGAAGTCGGGCCCGTACCAGGAGGCGATCCCGGTCTCGTCATAGCCATAGTCGACCTTCGGGTAATACCAGACACCGTCGACCTGGTAGGGCTGTCCGATCTTGTAAGCCGGCGGCGTCTGAGTGGGTTTGGTGACAACTTTCCCTGTATTGAGCACCAGCTCGGTTTCCGAGCAGCCGCCCAACAACAGCGCAGCCGCCACGCCCAGCATTGCCGCAACGGACCCCAACCTCAGCATTTTGTCTAACCGACCCCTATAACCCCTGATGCCTGCTCATTAACCCTGCTCGATCCGATCGGAGAGCGTGCCGACGGCGGTCGCGAAATAGGTCGAGCGATTCCATTTCATGATCGCCTTGTAGTTCCCATAGACGAGATAAGCCGGACCCGTCGTGTCGTCCGGTCGGACCAGCGACGCATTGAGCTTATGGACCACCGGCAGATCGCCGCCGTCGGCGCGCCGCAGGCCCAGCTTCTTCCATTCCTCGAGGGATTTCTCGATATCGAGCGAGATCAGGTTGCTGTCGAGATGGGTCGGCAGCTTGACCTCCCGTCCCCAGGTCTGATCTGGCTTCCAATCGTTGCCGGCGAGATAGTTCGCGATCGAGCCGAACACGTCGGCGGTCGAGTTCCAGATGTCGCGCTTGCCGTCGCCATCGGCGTCGACCGCGAAGCGCAGATAGCTCGAGGGCATGAACTGGCATTGCCCCATGGCGCCGGCCCAGGAGCCCAGCATGTTGCCGGCGCTGACATCGTGATGCTCGAGGATCTCCAGCGCGTTCAGCAGCTCCTTGCGGAAGAAATCGGCGCGCCGTCCTTCATAGGCCAGGGTCGCCAGCGCCTCGACGATGCGGTAATCGCCCTGTTGGGCCCCGTAATTGCTCTCGATGCCCCAGAGCGCCACGATGAAGCGCGGCTGCACGCCATAGAGGGTGCCGATCCGGGTCAGCAAGGGCAGGTTCTGCTGATAGAGGTCGCGGCCGGTCGCCACGCGCTTGTCGTTCACCACCCGCGCCAGGTAATCCACGAAGGTGATCGTGCTTTCGGGCTGCTTCTGGTCGAGCGCGATCACGTCGTAATTGAAGGCGACGCCTTTGAAGGCATCGTCGAGCGTCGCGGGCGACACGCCGCGCGTGGCCGCCTCTTCACGCACGCCCTGGATCCAGGCGTTGAACTGCGTGATATCCAGATCGGCGAAGGCCGGACGCGGGCCGAGCATCAGGGCCGGCGCCATGGCGAGCGCCGAGCCGCCGCCGGCTAGGGCACGCAGGACGCGCCGCCGGTTTATGCCCTTCTCGCCCCGCATGGCGATCACCCCTCGACGCAAAATCCGATTCTCCTTCGTTTGTGCCATGACCCGTCAGAGTCGGCCAAGATGTCTGGGCCTCCCCGCGTCCCTTTGACTCAGCTGAGCGAATCCCTCAGGGCGCCGGCAGCAGCGCATCCGTCGCACCCTGGATGCGATAAGCGACCAACCCTAACCATTCGTGAAGCGCCACCGACAAATCGGCAAAACCGGCGATCGGCTCGATCGGCTTCAGCGGCTCGCCCTTGCCCTCGGTCCGGTAATCGACCGGATAGGGAATCACCTGCCAGCCGAGATGGCGGAAGCAGCCGACGGCCCGCGGCATATGCCAGGCCGAGGTGACGAGCACCCAGTTGCCGCCCGCCTGCGGGCCCAGCAACTGGGTCAGATGGGCGGCGTTCTCCTGGGTCGTGCGCGATGTGCTCTCGACGGTGAGCTGGGCCGGCGGCACGCCCAGATCGAGCAGCAGCCGCTCGACATAGCGCGCCTCCGGCTCCTGGCCGGGCCAGATCGAGTTGCTGCCGCCGGAGAAGATCAGCCGGGCCTCGGGATGGGCGCGCGCCAGGGCCACCGCCGCCGTCAGGCGCTCGGCGGAATCGTTGAGCACCGGCTGGTCGCGTGCGGCCGAGGCCTCGCCATCGAGGCTGCCACCCAGCACCAGGATGCCGTCGATATGCGCCGGCAGGCTGGCCGGCGGCGGAAATCGGTTCTCGAGCGGCAGCAGCAGCCATCCGCCGACCGGCAGGACCGCCAGGGTCAGGGTCAGGAGCAGTGCCAGCAGCAGGAAACCGCGCCCGCCCCGCCCGCGCCGGCGGAAGGAACCGACCAGCGCCCCCAGCAACAGCAGCAGGAGCCAGATGCCCGGATCGGTGATCCAGCCCAGGAATTTGCCGAGAAAGAAGGTCATGGGCGTCGATCCTTCATGGCATGAGGCTCACGGTTCGGTTGGCGGCGGCGCCAATCGGTCGGCGCAGAGCGCAAAACGCGACCAGGAAAAGAACCGCACCGGATCGCCCATCGAGGCGGTGGCGGCGCAGCCCGTATCGACATCTTTCGGCAGCTGCATGCCCCGCATCCGGGCCGCGGCCGTGTATTCCTCGCGCCGGCACTCCAGCAGCAGCCCCTGGTCATATTGCCCCGTCCCGGTGCCGGCGAGCTGGACGCAGTAATTTTCGGACCGGGTATCGCGTGAAAGGCCGGCGGCCTGTTTGGGCTGGGCCGCGCAGCCGATCAGACCCGCCGCCAGGAGCAGCGGCAGGCCATGGCGGAACAGGACCGTGACGCGCGCGGCGCTCAGCCGGAAGTCCCGGTCGAATCGCCATCGGCGCATCCGGCCGATCCCGGCGTCCCGATTGGGTGGGCCGTCGCGCTTCGCCTCATGGCTGAATCTCCTCGAGGCAAAAGGGCTGGCGACTCGATGTCCGCAGGTGCCAGGATCGCGGATTATTGAACGCTGCTTGAACCTGTCAAGAATCAATACGTTAGGGCGCGTACATCGACCGGTTTCGCAACGGCAATCCGACTCACGGGATTCAAGCGAAACGGGAATTTCTCCGCGTCTCGATGGCGGCCTCGACCGTTGCCGGGGTTTGCCGGGATCGCGGCGCATGTTATGCGAACCCGACAGCGGCGCCACGGGCGCTGCGGCAGCAGAGGGGATTTGTCATGGCAGGCGTCCAAGGCCGAACCGCCCTGGTGACGGGGACTGGCAGCGCCGACGGTATCGGTTTCGCCACGGCCAAGCTGTTGCGCGAGGCCGGCGCCCGGGTCGCCATCACCTCCACCACCAAGCGCATCTTCGACCGGCTGGAAGAGCTGCCGGGCGGCGCGAAGGACAAAGCCGCCTTCATCTGCGACCTGACCGACCGGCGCGCCGCGGCCGAGCTCGTCAAGAAGGTCGAGAAGGCCCTGGGGGCCCTCTCGATCCTGGTGAACAACGCCGGCATGGCGCAGACCGGCGTCAAGCAGCGCCGCCAATGGGCGCATGAGATCGACGATGCCAGTTGGGACCGCCAGCTCGACATCAGCCTCAACACCTGCTTCACCCTCACCCGCGCGGTCCTGCCGGGCATGACGCGCCGGCGCTTCGGGCGGATCGTCAACATGTCCTCGGTGACGGGCCCCGTGGTCGCGATCCCGCGCTCGACCGCCTATGGGACGGCCAAGGCGGCGATGCTGGGATTCACGCGCTCGGTGGCGCTCGAATATGCCGGCAAGGGCATCACCGTGAACGCGATCGGCCCCGGCTGGATCGCCAACAGCTCCAGCAGCAAGAAGGAAATCATCGCCGGCGACAACACGCCGATCGGCCGCTCCGGCCGCTCGGAAGAGGTCGGCCATGTCTGCGTGTTCCTCGCCTCCGAGGAAGCAAGCTACCTCACGGGCCAGATGATCGTGGTCGATGGCGGCAACACGATCCAGGAATATAAGGGACCCCGGGACGTCACGTTCTGAGCGGCCGGTCCTGGCGCCGATGAACGAGGCATTCTCCCCCGGCGATCGTCCCGACGCCTTCGGGCATCATTTTCTCATCGGGCTGCAACCTGCGCCGCTATTGACGGATCACGACAAAAGGCTGCTGAGCCAGTTGCGGCCCGCCGGCATCATCCTCTTTGCCGATAACTTCCTGCGCGATCAGCCTTACGAAGCCTGGCTCGAACGCTGGAAGGCGTTGTTGCATGACGCGCGCGAGGTCATCGGGCGCGAGCGGATTCTGATCTGCATGGACCACGAAGGCGGCCGGGTCCACCGTCCACCGCCGCCGATCACGCGTTTCGCAAGCCCCCGGGAATGGCGCGATCGGGCGGCCGAGGTCGGCAGCGCGATGGGCGTGGAGTTGCGGTCCCTCGGCATCAACCTTGATTTCGCGCCGCTGCTCGACGTGAACTCCAACCCCGCCAACCCGGTCATCGGCGACCGCGCCTTCGGGATCACGCCGGAGGAGGTCATCGCGCCGGCGCGGGCTTTTCTGCGCACCCTGCAGGCCGAAGGCGTTTGGGGCTGCCCCAAGCATTTTCCCGGCTATGGCGACGTCAACCTCGACTCCCATTACGGCCTGCCGGCGCTGGAGCTGACGCTGCCCGAATTGCGCGCCCGCGAGCTGGTTCCGTTTGCGGCCCTGATCGGGCCGGAAACCAAGATCATGATGACGGCTCATATCCTGTTCCCGAAGATCGACCCGACCTGGCCGGCCACGGTTTCACCGCGTTTCGTTCGAGACCTCCTGCGGAACGAGCTGGGCTTCGAGGGTATCGTCGTCACCGACGATCTCGGCATGGGCGCCATCGCCAGCTTGTTCGACCGCGACACGATCGCAGCCCGCACCCTCGCCGCCGGCACCGACCTGCTGGAATATTGCGCCTATTGGAACGATACCGGGCGCGCGCTGACGGCCGCTGCCGACATGGCGGCCGGACTCAAAAGCGGACTCCTGACCGAAACGCAGTTGGAACGCTCGCATGGCAGGATAGCCGCCCTGCTGGCCCAAGCGCCTCAGCATCCCGTCACGGCGCTGTCCGATGCGAACTTCCTTGCACATCGCGCAGCAGGGCCGACAATGGCGCCACCACCGCCCCTGACGAAGGAACCGACCGCATGAGCTGGCATGACAAGACGGTCCTGATCACCGGCGGCTCGGGCGGCATGGGGCGGGCGATCGTCGAGCGCTTCCTGGCCGAGGGCGCCAATCTCGCGGTCGCGGATATCGACACCAGGCGGCTGGGCGAGCTTGAGCGCGACATGAAGGCCGGCGCGCGGCTCCTGGCCATCCCGACCGATGTCACACGCGTCGCCGATTGCGAGCGCATGGTCAAGGCGACCCTGGAACGCTTCGGCGGACTCGACGTTCTGGTCAACGGAGCCGGCGTCTGGGTCGAAGGCCCGTCGGACGAGGCGACCGAGGCCGAATGGGACCGCACGCTCGACATCAATCTCAAGGGCACCTTCTTCGCCTGCCGCTACGCCATCCCGGCGCTGGAAAAAACCTCCGGCACCATCCTCAATATCGCCTCGGATGCGGGCCTCATTGGCAATGCGGGGGCGGCCATCTATTGCGCGTCCAAGGGCGGCGTCGTGCTGCTCACCAAGGCGTTGGCGCGCGAGCTGGCGCCGCGCGGCATCCGCGTCAATGCGATCTGCCCCTGCGACGTCGAGACACCGATGCTGAAATACCAGGCTGACACCTATGGCGAGGGCAATCCCAAGGCCTATTTCGACAAGCTGCTCTCGATCTATCCGCAAGGCGCCCGCGCGCGTTTCGTGCGTCCCGAGGAAGTCGCCGAGTTCGTGTTCCAGATCGCCTCGCCCAAGCTCACCCCCATCACCGGCGCCGCGCTGTTGATGGATTTCGGCACCACGGCGGGGCTCTGAGGCGATGACGACACCGGCGCCCTATCCCGAAGAACCGCTGGCGGTCTCAGCGCCCTTGGCGCGCGAGATCGCGCCGAGCCTGTGCCACCGCGATCCGGCCAGCGGCGAGAGCTGCGCCTGGTATCACGGCTTCTGGCAATATCTGCGCCTGTTCGATTTCATCACCACCCCGCGCGATCATGCCGAATTCTACCGGACGGCCCTCTCGCCCGCGATCGCGGCCGGGCAGCGCCGCGTCCTCATCTCCGGCACGGCCGATTATGCGCTGCTCCATTGCCTGCGCTGGCTGTTCGAGGCGCAAGGCGCCAGCCCCACCATCACCGTGCTGGATCTCTGCGCCACGCCGCTTCGCCTCAATGAGTGGTATGCGGCGCGCCACGGTCTGGCGGTTCGCGCGGTCCGCAGCGACATCCTCGCCTACAGCCACGCCTCGCCCTTCGACATGATCTGCACCCATTCCTTCCTCGGGCGTTTCGCGCCGGAGGATCGGCCGCGGCTGGTGGCGCGCTGGCATGAGTTGCTGCGGCCCGGCGGCCGCGTCGTGACGGTCAACCGCATCCGGCCCGAGGCGCCCGAGCGCGTCGGCTTCACACCCGACCAGGCCAAGGGATTGCGCGAGCGCGTGCTGGCCGCGACGGCGGCGGCGCAGAACCGGATCGACGTTTCGCCCGAGGTCATTGCGACGATGGCCGACGCCTATGCCCATGCCAAGCAGAAGACGCACCCGGTGCGCTCGGTGGCGGAGCTGGAGGAGTTGTTCCGGGGCGCGGGTTTCCGCCTCGAGCAGGTGATCGTGGCGCCCGTGGGCCCGCGCTCGACGCAGGCGCCGCTGGGCCCGACCATGTCGGGCGGGGCCAACTATGCGCAGATCGTCGCGATCCGCGATTGACCCGCATCATCGCGGCGGCGGGTTGTCGATCTCGCTGATGAAATTCTCGAGCTTTCCCGCGGCGCTCATGGAAATCTCGTCGACATAGACGAAGTCGATCTCGAAGACGACCGGCAGCCGCGTCAGGATATGGGCGCGCAGCGTCGCCTCTTCCTCGGACGTCAGGGGCCGCTCGACCGACAGCCTTGCCTGCAGGCGCTGCAGCGATTTCTGCACGAACTGATGCTGACGGATCGGCGCGATCTCACGAAACCGCCGTGACCCGAAGGAGGGCCAATAGCGCCCGCCATCGGGTGTGGTCAGCATGTTGCGCACCCGCCCCTGCACCTGTTCCAGGACCGGCAGCCCGCGGCCGCAGTCGCAGGATGCGCCGACCTTGGCATAATCGCCGATCGCGTAACGCAGCAGCGGCATGGCGAAGTTGAAGAGCGGCGTCGCCACGACCCGGCCGACCTCGCCCGGCCGGCAAGCGCGCCCGTTTTCGTCGAGCACTTCGAGCAGGACGGTCTCGCTCTGTACATGGAGATGATTCTCGTGCGCGGGGCATTGCAGCGCCAGATAGCCGATCTCCTTGCAGGAATAGACATCGGCGATCGGCACGCCCCAGGCCTCGCGCACGATCGTCCGTGTCTCGGGCGGCAGCAGCTCCGCGATCGTCAGGAGCTGGCGCAGATTGCCGGGCCGCATCCCGGCATCGCGGCAATATTGGGCGAGCGCCGCGAGGTTCGAGGGATAAGTCAGCAGATAATGCGGGTTCTTGCGCATGAGCCAGTCGGCCTGCTGCGCCACCGAGGCGAAGAGGCTGAGCCGGGCCGCCGGGCCTGTCGGAAATGGATAGGTTCTCCGATCGCCCCATCGCGCCAGATCCTCGCCGTCCGGAGGCAGCGCGATCTCGTTCTTCTCGAACTTTCGGATGACGGCAAAGAAGCTGGCAAAATCGCGCTGCTGCCAGAGCGCCTCGCGCAGACCCACGGCGCGAAACCAGGTCTGCGCCAGGTCGCTGCTGACGATCCGCACCGGCTGGCCCGTGGAACCCGAGGTCCGGATCTCATGGCGGCGGCCGTGATGCTCGGGCAGAGCGTTCGACAGCAGCTTGTTGCCCGCGGCCTGAAGCTCGGGGCGCGTCAGGACCGGCAGCCGCGACCAGCTCGCCTCGTCCAGCACCATGCCGCGGCGAAACCCCGCCTGCTGCAACCGCTCGGCATAGAAGGGTATCGTCGCGGCGGCGTGGCGAAGCAGCGCCTTCAATTGCTGGAACTGGCCCTCGCGGAGACGCTCCGGCGTCCACCACTGGCTTTCCTGCAGACGGTGCTGCAGGCGATACATCACGCGCGCGACGGGTGTGTCGGACAACGGCAAGGGCAACCCGTTGGCGGTCGCCTTCGCGCTCAAGGCCATACCAAGGGTCCCTGCGGTTGCGGCATGCCGAGAAGCTCGATGAAGCCCAGCGCTGCGGCGAGCGCGATGACGGCGCAGAGCAGCGCCACCCACCAGGCCGAACCGCGCCATTTGACATAGCCACCGACATAGAGCGGCAGGCCGATCGCGAAGCCGAACAGCCAGACCAAGGGCACCGCGGCGATCAGGCCCAGCATCGCGCGCAAGGCCGGCATGACAGCAATGGCGGAAGCGGGCTCGATGGATGGGTCATCCGATAAGACTTGCCCGGCCCGTTTTCTTTCCTGCGCTCGTTGGCATAGACGCAACGCGCAAAGGCCGGCCGTCGCCAGGCCCAGCGCCGCCGGGAAACCCAGAACCCGCAGCCCGTGATGATAAATGAACGCATCGAGCGCCAGCGCCGCGAGGATGACGACCGCGATCAAGCCAGGGAACAGGAATTCGCTGTCGCGTGACACCGCTCTCATCGGCGCCTCAGCAGCATCTGCACGGCCGGGCGCCAGAACATGCCGGCCAGCAACAACAGGCCGATCGCGAGCGTGGTGGGTCGCAGCAGGAAGCCCACGCCATAGGCCTGCAGCGAGATTCCGAAATAGGTCTCGACCAGATGGCCGAGCACGAAACCCAGCACCAGCGCCGCGCGGCCATAGCCAAGCCCCTGCATCGCCAACCCGAGGCTTCCGAAGAGGAAGGTGACGGCGATATCGGCAAAGCTACCTTCGACCGCATAGACACCGAGCAGCACGATCGCCATCAGCACCGGCGCCAGGACACGGCCCGGCAGAGCGCTGACGCTGACCAGCGGGCGTGCCAGGGCCAGCATCATGACGGCCGACAGGACATTGGCGACCGCCAGCGTCAGGGTCAGCCCGATCGCGAGATCCATATGGGTTTTGAGGAAGCGCGGCCCCGGCTCGAGGCCCAGCAGTTGGAAGGCGCCGAGCATCAGCACCATGCCGGAGCTGCCCGGAATGCCGAGCGCCAGGGTCGGCACCAGCGCCCCGCCTTCCTTCGCGTTGTTCGCCGATTCCGGCGCGATCACGCCCTCGATCGCACCCTTGCCGAACTCCGCGGCATTGGGCGACGTCTGCTTCGCCGTTCCATAGGCAATGAAGGAGGAGGCCTCGCCGCCGATGCCGGGAATGATCCCGATCAGAACGCCGAGCAGGGAGCAACGCAGGGTCAGCGTCCAGTGGCGCAGCGGCGCCAGGATGCCGTCGACGATCTGGCGCGCCGGCATGGCGCCGTCGGCCTTGTCCGGGCCGATCGCGGAGCCGGTCATGGCGAGGCGCACCAGTTCCGGAATGGCGAAGAGACCCGTCACCACCGGCACCACGCGAAAACCATCCAGCAGATAATCGCTGCCGAACCAGAAGCGGGGCACGCCGGTCGTCTGCTGATAGCCGACCATGGCGAGGCAGAGACCGAGGCCGCCGGCGATGAGGCCCTTTGTCATGCTGCCTTTGCCCAGAATGGCGAGACAGGCGACGCCCGCCAGCGCCAGCAGGAAGGTTTCGGGCGAGCCCAGCAGGAACACCACCGGCTTCAGCACCGGCAACAGGAATCCCAGCGCCAGCGCGCCGATCACGCCGCCGATGGCCGAGGCCGAGAGCGCCGCGGCGATGGCATAGGCCGCGCGGCCCTGCCGCGCCAAGGGCTGGCCGTCGATCAAGGTGGCGGCCGAAGGCGGCGCGCCCGGCACGCCGAAGAGAACGGCCGTCACCGACCCGCCATTATAGATCACGGCATGGACCGAGAGCAGGAAGGCCAGGCCCGGCAGCGGATCCATGCCCTGCACCAGCGGCAGCAGCAGCGCCAGGGCCGTGACGCCGCCGATGCCGGGCAGCAGGCCGAAGAAAAGCCCCAGCGACATGCCGATGAGGATCGCCAGCATCACGTCCCAGCGCAGGAACGCGATCGCACCATCGGCGAAGATATCGAGCCCGCTCATGCGACTGGATCGCTGCGTCTGACCAGAGCCGCCCCCTACTCGCTCACCAGCAGCGTCCTGAGCATCTCGCGATGCGGCGCATCGACACCGGTCAGCAAATCCAGGGACCGTTCGCGCACGAAATCCGGCGTCTGATAGACCAGGAGCCGGTCGGCCGCCGCAGCCGCGGCCAGCACGACAGGGTCGCTCAGCACTTTTTGAAAGGCGTCTTGGAGAAACCGGGCACGATCGGCGGGAAGACCGGGAGGACCGATGACGGTGCGGCTCACCTCGGCGGTGCGAACGCAATATTCCATCCACCAGCCGGCGTCGGCCGTCAGCGTGGCCTGCTCGAACACCGTCGGCAGATCCGGAAACAGGGTCGAGCGCTCATGGCCGATGGCGGCGATCGGCAGGAGCTGACCCTCCTGCGCATAGTTGTGCGCCGAGCTGGCGGTGACGATGATCCCGTCCACCTCGCCGCGCATGGCGGCGAGCGATGCTTCGTTGGAGCCCTTGTACCCGGTGATGAGATTTGACGGGATCGCCAGCGCATGCGTGAAAAAGCTGATCCATAGACCCTGGCCTGTCGACCGTCCCGAAGCCGCCCATTTCACCGGATGATCGGCCGCGACCAGTTCCGCCAGCGTGCGGAAGGAGGAGCGCGGGCTCAGCATGACGATCGGCGTATCCGCGCCCAGGCCCGCAATCCAGGTCATGCGTTGCAGGTCGAAACTGGCCCCTTCCTGCCCCAGCAGTTGGGCCAGCGCCGCCCCCGAACCGGAGACGATCATCATGAGGAGGCCGTCCGGGTCGGCGTCGTAAATCTGATTGAGCGCCAGCAACCCGCCGGCGCCCGGACGATTCTCGACGAGCACGTCTCCCGCCAGCGCCTTCGACAAGAACGGCGCCAGCAAGCGCGCGTAGCTGTCGTAGCCGCCGCCGGCGCCCGAACCCACGACCAGGCGAACGGTGCGGCCGCGATAATAGTCGGCGGCGCCTTCGGCGGCTTGGCCCTGGAAAGGAAATCCCGTCCACCCGCCGGCGCCTGCAGCGACTATCGCGAGCAGCCACGCGGTCGCGCTGCGACGCCCCGAATCGACGGTTTCGGCCATGTCTTCCCCCGCATGCCCCTCGAATCGGCATTCTAGACCGATGGCGCAATTGCACCATGGGCTGAACCCGGGCTAAGCGACAGACCAAAACAGCGGCCGCCCATCGCCTTAGTCCCGTTCAATCAATGGCTTGATTGGGAATCCAAGGCGCCATCGCGGGTGCGCACGGGGCGCGGGAGTCAATCGCGATCCCGGTCAGGCTCGCGACAGAGGCGCAAAAGAGGGAGGCGTGCCTGCCGCCATAGGCATTCGCGAGTAAGAATGTATTCTCCATCCGTTGGGGGACGTGCGGCATTCCAGACAGCAGGCGATCACGCCGTTGATCGCGAAACGACGGATGGGGGCCGTTCGTCATGAAACTTGTTCTTCTCGGAACGACCGCGCTGGCCGGCATCGGGCTCTTGGCGAGCCATGCCCAGGCGGCGCAGGGCATCCAGCTGAGCCTCGGCGGCTATTATGAGGCTGCCGCCGGTCTCGACTTCTCCCAGAGCAACAGTGACGGAGATCCCGGCGCCCACACGCGCGACATCGTTTTCCGTCAGGACGTCGAGGTCCATTTCAAGGGCGAGACCAGGCTGGATAATGGCCTGACGGTCGGCGCGCGCATCGAAATGGAAGGCCAGCAGTCCAACGACCAGATCGACGAGGTCTGGGCCTACTTCAAGGGCGGGTGGGGCCAGGTCCGCTTCGGCGACGACGACGATGCAAGCCGGCATTTGCATTATCTGATCCCGAGCGCTTCGGAGCTGTTCGGCGTCGATACGCCGGATTTCGAATTCTCGAACAATCACGGCAACGGATTCAGCAACGGCTCGTTCCAGACGAACAGCACCATGCTGAACATCTCGAGCGACGCCACGAAGGTCATCTATTTCAGCCCGACCTTCGCCGGCTTCTCCTTCGCGGTCTCCTTCGCGCCGGATCGGCGCGGCGAGAACAGCTATTCCTACTGGTCGGGCCCCGGCGGAACGACCTTGAGCAACAATTCAGGCCAGGTTCAGAACGTCATATCGGCGGCGTTGAATTTCGATCACGACTTCAATGGCGTCGACCTCGCGACCGGCATCGGATTTGGCGAGGGTCAATTCGAGTCCACGGGCGGAGCGCACAATGTGCAGACCAGCTGGGGGATCGACGGCCATTTGATCGTGACTTTCGCGGGCTTCACGATCGGTGGCGCCGGGCTCTACTTCGATAATTGGCAAAGCGCCAGCGGCGCCGACTATTGGGTCGCGGGCTTCGGGGGCACCTACAACTGGGATGCATGGACCGTCGGCCTCGCCTGGTCGCATGGCGACTATGAGTATGCGACGAGCGCCGGCTCGTCCGACCGGATCGACATCATCGAGCTCACCGGCCGTTACGATCTCGGCCCGGGAATCTCGCTGGATGGCATGCTCGGCTACAACACGATGAATGCCGGCGGCGGCACCGGCCACCAGGACGACAACACCTGGGAGGGCGGCGTGGGATTCTTCATCGGGTTCTGATGTCGGTCAGCCCGCCAGCCGCGAGCCCTCGGGATGGATCACGCCGGAGAAGAGCAGCACCGTGCGGCCCATCAGGGTCACACGCGCGCCGCGATCGAGGCCGATCACGATGCCGCCGCGCTGCGAGAGCTGACGGCCGACCAGGCGCTTCTTGCCCAGGCGCGCCGACCAATAGGGCACCATCGCCAGATGGGCCACGCCGGAGACGGCATCCTCGGGCACGCCATTGGCGGGGGCGAAGAAGCGCGAGACGAAGTCGATGCCGGCCTCGTCGCTAGGCGCCGTCACCATGACCGCCGGCAAATCGAGCGCCGCCAGGGCCGCCATGTCCGGCTTCAGCGCGCGGATCTGATCCGCCGTCTCGTAGAGCGCCATGTAATGCTTGGCCGCTAGGATCTTCGACGGCACCGTGCCCAGGGCGCGGGCAACCGGGGCCGGATCGCGGGCCGGCGTCGAATGCAGCGCCGGGAAATCCATGGCGAGATTCTCACCGTCGCGCTTGACCGTGATGGTCTCAGGCCCTGAGCGGAATCTTACTTCCTGCAGATCCGGCTCGACCTCGCCCAGCACCACATGGGCGGCCGCCAGGGTTGCATGGCCGATGAGATCGACCTCCTTGGTC
>NZ_JBOHKS010000091.1:0-14615 GCF_050729195.1 Hypericibacter sp. | reverse complement strand
GTCTCTCCCACCGCAATCATCGCGCCGTCCGGCAGCTCGTCGATCGGTCCCGGCAACGCGTGGCGGCGCTTGGTCTTGCCGTCGAGCCTCTCGGCGTGAAGCGCGCAATCCATGGCCGGCGCGCTCGGCGGGGTGACATGGTTGCCCTGGGCCCAGCTCGCGCGGAAACGGTCCGCCGCCTCGCGCCGGCAGAAGAAGCAGGGCCGATGCCCTGCCGCCAGCGCCGTCGCCTCGTCGAGGAAGAAGAGCTCGGTCCAGCTCCGCCCGCCCATAACCTGACGGCGCATGCCCTTATATTCGCAGAGGCAGACGATCCAGGCCTTGCCGGCCCAGCGTCGCGGCAGCAAGGTCTTCGTTGCCGGATCGTGGATGATTCCGCGATTGCCGGTGAAGAGGCCGCGCTCCGGGAGGGCCAGGATCTCGCCGAAGGGCGTGACGCGATTCTGCAGGGGCATTCCTATTTAACGCGCTCGATCAGCGCCATCGCCGCCGCCGGGTTGCGAACCTTGCCGCCGCTGATGACATAGAGGAAGACCTCGCGCGACCCGCTTTTCTTCGGATGGGGCGTCACGGTCTCGAGATCCTCCGGTGCGCCGCCCGCGGCCCAGGCCTGCGCCCGCTTGGCCCAGCGGTCGAGGGCCTTGGCGGGATAGCCGGTCGGTTCCTTCTCGACCGTGCCCATGATGCGCGCATAGACGAAGGGCGCCGTCACGTCGGCGATCAGCGGAAACTCGGAATCGCCGGCCAGCACGATCGCGACGCCATGCTTGCGGGCGAGCGCCACGGCCTCCGGTGTCTTGAAGCTTTCATGGCGCAGCTCGATCGCATGGCGGATCTTCAGCCCCTCGACGGTTTTGGGCAGGAGTTCGAGGAAGCCCTCGAAATCGGCGGCGTCGAACTTCTTGGTGGGAGCCAGCTGCCAGTTGATGGGGCCGAGCTTCTCCTTCAGCTCCGTCACGCCGCTGGCGAAGAAGCGCTCGACGGACTCGCCGCCTTCGGCCAGCACACGCCGGTTGGTGGCGAAGCGCGGTCCCTTGAGCGAGAAGACGAAACCCTCCGGCGTCTCCTCGCGCCATTTGCGGAAGCTCGCCGGCTTCTGCGAGCCGTAATAGGTGCCGTTGACCTCGATCGAGGTGAGCTTGCGGCTGGCATATTCGAGCTCGCGCTTCTGCGCCAGCCCGTCGGGATAGAACACGCCGCGCCAGGGCTCGAAGACCCAGCCGCCGATGCCGATATGGATGAGCGATTCTGCCTTTCGCGGCATCGGAAACCCTCCCCGCCTGATCGATTGCGCAGGACTAAAGGTAACCGAGCCGACCCGTCAAGGCATCCCCCGGTGATTTTCCCAGGCACTCTCCGGCCCCTGATGCCTCCAGGGCGGCCCTTGGGCGAGCTACACCGTCAGATGCTTGTGCACTTCCGGCGCGCCCAGCTCCGTGCCCTGGCCGGCGAGCACGATCCGCCCGCGATCCAGAAGGATGAAGCTGTCGGCAAGGCGCCGGGCGAAATCGAGATATTGCTCCACCAGGACGATCGCCATGCCGCCACGGCTTCGGAGCAGGGCGATGACGCGTTCGATATCCTTGATGATCGAAGGCTGGATGCCTTCGGTCGGCTCGTCGAGCAGTAGGACGCGGGGGCGCATGACGAGTGCCCGCGCGATCGCCAGCTGCTGCTGCTGCCCGCCGGAGAGGTCGCCACCGCGCCGCTTCAGCATGGTCAGCAGGGCCGGGAACAGCTCGAAGATCTCATCCGGCAGGGTCCGCGCGGCGCGCGGCAGGCAGGCGAAGCCGACGCGCAGATTCTCCTCCACCGTGAGCAGCGGAAAGATCTCGCGCCCCTGGGGAACGATGGCGATACCCGAACGCGCCCGGTCGGCGGCCGGCAGCCGCGCGATTTCGGCGCCGTCGAGCTGGATGCTGCCGGATCTGATCGGCTGGAGTCCGGCGATGGCGCGGAGCAGGCTCGACTTGCCGACGCCGTTGCGGCCGAGAACGCAGGTGACCTTTCCTTCCTCCGCTGCCAGCGAAACCCCGAAAAGCGCGCGGCTGGCGCCGTAGAAGAGATCGATGTCGGCGGTCCTCAGCATCATCAGCGTCCCAGATAGACCTCGATGACGCGGGGATCGTTCTGAACCTTCTCGAGACTGCCTTCCGAGAGGACCGAGCCTTCATGCAAGACCGTCACGCGAACGCCCAGCGACCGGACGAAGTTCATGTCATGCTCGACCACGACGACCGTATGGGTCCGGGCGATGTCGCGCAACAGCAGCGCGGTCTTCTCCGTCTCGCCATCGGTCATGCCGGCGACCGGCTCGTCGACCAGCAGGAGCTCGGGCTCCTGCATCAGCAGCATGCCGATCTCCAGCCACTGCTTCTGTCCGTGCGACAGGGCCCCGGCGATGCGCGCGGAGTCCGCATCCAGGCCGATCCTGGCGATCGTCGCGGCAATCCGGTCGCGATCGGCCGTCGACAGCCGCCAGCGGAGCGAGGTCAGGGGATCGCGCCGCGATTTGAGCGCCAGCTCGAGATTGTCCCAGACGGTATGGCTCTCGAAGACGGTCGGCTTCTGGAACTTGCGGCCGATGCCCATGGTCGCGATCGCCGCCTCGTCATAGCGGGTGAGGTCGGTCATGCGAAAGGTCACGCGGCCCGTATCGGGCTTGGTCTTGCCGGTGACCACATCCATCATGGTGGTCTTGCCGGCACCGTTGGGCCCGATGATGGCCCGCATCTCGCCGGACTGCACGTCGAGGTTCAGCCCGTTCAAGGCCTTGAAGCCGTCGAAGCTGACGGTCACGTTGTCGAGGAACAGAAGCGTTTCGACGCTGCGATGCGGTGGAACCTGGGTCATTCCGCGATCTCCGACAGCAGCTTGGCCGTGTCATCGGCCCGATGGTGGCGACGGAGGCGGAACGAGGTGAGCGAGCCGGCGATCCCCTTGGGCATGAACAAGGTCACGAAGATGAACAATCCGCCGAGGACGAAGAGCCAGGCCTCCGGCATGGCGCCGGTGAAGACGCTCTTGGTGAGATTGACGACGATGGCGCCGATGGCGGCCCCCCACAGTGTGCCGCGTCCGCCCAGTGCCACCCAGATGACCGCTTCGATGGAGTTTCCGGGCGAGAATTCGCTGGGATTGATGATTCCCACCTGCGGCACATAGAGCGCGCCCGCGACGCCGGCCATCACGGCGGAAACGACGAAGATGAACAGCTTGTAGTGCTCGACCCGGTAGCCGAGAAAGCGGATCCGCGACTCGCCGTCACGGATGGCCATGATGATGCGGCCGAGCTTGGAGCGGACGATCAGGCGGCAGGCGACGAAGCAGAGCGCCAGCGCCAGGGCCGACAGGAAGAACAGGGCGGCGCGGGTGCCCGCCGCCTGGATCGGAAAGCCGAGGATGTCCTTGAAGTCGGTCAGTCCGTTGTTGCCGCCGAAGCCCATGTCGTTGCGGAAGAAGGCCAGGAGCAAGGCGAAGGTCATGGCCTGGGTGATGATCGAGAGATAGACGCCGGTGACCCTGGCCCGGAAGGCGAACCAGCCGAACACGAAGGCGAACAGTCCCGGCACCAGCGCGATCATCAGCAGCGCGAAGGGGAAACTCTCGAACCCATGCCAATACCAGGGCAGCTCGGGCCAGTTCAGGAACACCATGAAGTCCGGCAGATTGGGATTTCCATAGACGCCGCGCGAGCCGATCTGGCGCATCAGATACATGCCCATGGAATAGCCGCCGAGCGCGAAGAAGGCGCCGTGACCGAGGCTGAGGATGCCGCAATAACCCCAGACGAGATCGACGCTGAGGGCGAGCAGCCCGTAGCAGAGATATTTTCCGGCCAGCGTCAGCGCATAGTCGGGCACATGCAGAAGCGATCCCGGCGGTGCCAGCAGATTGAGCGCGGGGACGCCGACGCCCAGGAGGGCGAGGCAGGCGAGGAAGATCACACCGGCCCGGCTCAGGAGCGGTCGTGAGGGAGGTCCGATCATGCATCCACCCAGCGGCCCTTGAGGGCGAACAGCCCCCGCGGCCGCTTCTGGATGAACAGGATGACCGCCACCAGGATGATGATCTTGCCGAGCACCGCACCGGCGAAGGGCTCGAGGAACTTGTTGGCGACTCCGAGGCTGAGTGCGCCCACCAGTGTGCCCCAGAGATTGCCGGCCCCGCCGAAGACCACGACCAGGAAGCTGTCGATGATGTAGTTCTGGCCGAGATTGGGGCTGACATTGTCGATCTGCGAGAGGGCGACGCCGGCAATGCCGGCGATCCCGGAGCCGAGCCCGAAGGTCATGGCATCCACAAAGCCCGAGCGGATGCCCATCGCGTTCGCCATCGGCCGGTTCTGCGTCACGGCGCGCATCTGCAGGCCGAAGCTGGTCTTGCGAATGGCCAGCATCAGGATGGAGAAGACCGAGATCGCGAAGATCACGATGACGGTCCGGTTCATCGTAAGCGACAGGCCCCCGGCCAGCTCGAACGACCCGCTCATCCAATCGGGCGTGCCGACTTCCTTGTTGGACGCGCCGAAGATCGTCCGGACCGCCTGCTGCAGAATGAGCGAGACGCCCCAGGTCGCGAGCAGGGTCTCCAGCGGGCGGCCATAGAGGAAGCGGATCACGCTGCGCTCGATCAGCACGCCGATCAGCCCGGAAACCAGGAAGGCCGCGGGCAATGCCACCGCCAGGGAGAGTCCGAAGGCTTCGGGCGCGTAGGCCCGAAACAGATTCTGCACCACATAGGTGGTGTAGGCGCCGATCATGACCATCTCGCCATGTGCCATATTGATGACGCCCATGACGCCGAAGGTGATCGCGAGGCCGATGGCCGCCAGCAGCAGGACCGAGCCCAGCGAGATGCCGTACCAGATATTCTGGACCACCGCCCACATCTGCAGGGCGCTTTCGATTTTCTCGACGCCGGCGAGGGCCGCGTCCTTTTGCGCCCCCGTGGCCGTGGCCGCGAAGGCGGCGAGCAGGGCCGCCGTGTTGCGGTCGGCGCGCGCCGAGAGCATGTCGATGGCTGCGAGCTTCTCTTCCTCGGGCCGATCGCTGCGCAAGGTGGCGGCGGCGATGGCATCCTTCATGATGACCGCGATCGCCGGATTGGGTTCTTTCGCGACGGCCTTTTCCAGGGCCGGGAGCGAGGCCGGGTCGCCGGATTTGAGGACCGCCAGCGCGGCCTCCTTGCGCGCCTCCGCCTCGGGGCTGAAGAGGGTGAGGCCGCTGAGGATATTGGCGATGGTCTGGCGCAGCGCGTTGTTGACCTTCACCTTCTCGAGCTCGGCCTTCTGGGCCTCGCCGGCGGCGGCACCGGTGAGCGGCGCCGTCAGCAGCATCACGGTCCCGGAAAGCTTGGCGATGAAGACCTTCTGATCGGCCTTGCGCGCATAGAGATCGCCCGCGGAGAGCGCCTCCAGAATGGGCACCACGGCGGGATTCCCGGTGGCGGCCAGCTCGGTCACCGCGGCTTCGCGGGCCTTGAAGTCCCCCGGCGCCAGAGCGTCGACGAGCGCGTCGATGTCCTGCGCCAGTGCCGCGGTGCAGGGCCAGTGGAGCAGACAGGCGAGGAAGACGATGAACCGGAACCGTGTCATCAGGGTCAACGCTCCGGAGGTGCGAGGGCGGCGCGGCGCACAGCGCGCCGCCCCTTATGCCGGATCAGCCGGCACCGCCGCATTTGCCGGTGGCCACGTTGAAGTTGCCGCAGGAAAGCGGCTTGCGCCAATCCGAGATCAGGTCCTTCGAGCCCGGCAGATAGTCGGACCATTCGTCGCCGGCGACGAGACCCGGTGTCTGCCAGACGACATCGAACTGTCCGTCCGCCTGGATCTCGCCGATGAACACGGGCTTGGTGATGTGGTGGTTCGGCATCAGGGTCGAATAGCCGCCGGTCAGATTGGGCACCGACACGCCGATGAGGGCGTCGAGCACGGGGTCGGTATCGGTCGTTCCCGCCTTCGTCACGGCCTCGACCCACATGTTGAAGCCGATGAAATGTGCTTCCATCGGGTCGTTGGTGACGCGCTTGTCGTTCTTGATGAACTTGTGCCAGTCCTTGATGAAGGCGGCATTGATGGGCGTGTCGATCGACATGAAGTAGTTCCAGGCCGCGAGATGGCCCACCAACGGCCCGGTATCGATACCGGCCAGCTCCTCCTCGCCGACCGAGAAGGCGACGACGGGAATGTCGGTTGCCTTGATGCCCTGGTTCGCCAGCTCCTTGTAGAACGGCACGTTGGCGTCGCCATTGATGGTCGAGACCACGGCCGTCTTCTTGCCGGCCGAGCCGAACTTCTTGATGTCGGCGACGATCGACTGCCAGTCGGAGTGACCGAACGGCGTGTAGTTGATCATGATGTCGTCGGCCGCCACGCCCTTGTCGTGCAGATAGGTCTCGAGAATCTTGTTGGTCGTGCGCGGATAGACATAGTCGGTGCCGGCCAGCACCCACCGCACCACCCCGCCATCGGCGAGATAATTGACAGCGGGGATCGCCTGCTGGTTCGGCGCCGCACCGGTATAGATCACGTTCTTCGAGCTTTCCTCGCCTTCATACTGGACGGGGTAGAACAGAAGCCCGTTCAGCTCCTCGAAGACCGGCAGCACGGATTTGCGCGACACGGAGGTCCAGCAGCCGAACACAGCCGCGCATTTGTCCGCGGAGATCAACTGACGGGCTTTCTCGGCAAAGAGCGGCCAGTCCGAGGCCGGATCGACCACGACCGCTTCGAGCTTCTTGCCGAGCAGGCCGCCTTTCGCATTCTGCTGCTCGATCAGCATGAGCATGACGTCCTTCAACGTCGTCTCGCTGATCGCCATCGTCCCGGAAAGAGAGTGAAGGATGCCGACTTTGATGGTCTCGCCCGCGGCGAAGACCGGTCCCGACAAGAGCCCGAGCCCCATCATCGCCCCGAGCCCGACGCCCGCCTTCAACAATCCTCGTCTGTTCAACATGAGCCACCCCTGCTTTTTTTGTTGCCTTATCCAACCTTGCGTCACAGCAAGCGCCGTGCCAGTCCGAGGGGGAGCTGCAAGTTCATGAAAAGAGCCGCGATCGCGGCTCAGGAAAAAATTCAGGGGTGGGTTCTGCTCAATTATCTATCGTCGGCTCCATGCACTGCATTGAATTTGATCAGGCGCCGCAGCAAATCACTCGCTGTCGTTTGCCCGTCTGCACCGGTCTCGACGGCTGTCACAGATTGCCTGGCTTGAAGTGCCGGCGATATTTGCGCGTATTCTCGCCCGAGATCATAAAGATGCCGTCGCCCCGATAATGGATCGTGCGCGGGAATTCCGGCGCGGTCGCCGCATGCGCCTTCACCACTTCCCAGACGAACAGACTGTATTTCCTGATCAGGCTCGAATCCACCAGCTTGCATTCGAAATTGGCGTAGCATTCGCCGATGAGCGGTGCCTTGACCTTCGCGGCCGGCAGCGCGGTCAAGCCGAACTCGGCGAATTTGTCGATCTCGGCGCCGGAGCTGTTGCCGATCCCGACCACCTGCGGCGCCAGATCCACGGTCGGGATGTTGATCACGCATTCCTTGCTCTTGCGGATCATCTCGAAGCTGTGGTTCTCGCTCCAGATATAGCAGCCGATCAGCGAGGGCTGGAACTCCATCACCATATGCCAGCCCATGGTCATGATGTTGGTCCGCCCCTTCCAGGCCGAGCTCACCAGCACGATCGGGCCGGGCTCCAGGAAGCGGCGGATATTGTCGACCGGGAAATCCTTCTTGTCATAGCGCTTCCGGGCCGGGGATTTTGGTTTCAAGGCTCTCATGATCGGCTTCCTTTCTCCTGGGGCGACGTCCACATGATCCGGGAATCATAACCGACATCGTCGACGGGCTTGCCTGTGACCTTGCGGCGGCGGGGAACGATTGCCGCGCGAAATGAACAAGGCCAGCAGTTGCGTTCTCTCCGCGAGACACCAGATCGACTATTGCTGGCGTTGGCCGACCGGAACGCCTCCGCTGGATGCGCTCTCCGTTCTGGCCGAAAGCTGTATCGGATTTCACGAACCGCGCGCAGGGAGGTGCCGATGGCGTCTCGATCCTCAGGGATATTTTCCCGCCGTCGGCTCTTCAGCCCCGCCCAGCTGCTGCTGGCAGCGGCCTTGTGCGGCGGCCTCGTGGCCTTGGGCCTGGCCCTGGGCCAGGCGGCGCCGGCAGCAGAGACGATGCCGGCGTCGAGCGGCGGTGAAGCGCCCTTCCTGGCGGAGAACGAAGCGGCCATGAACCGCATGATGAGCGGCATGGCCGTCGCGCCAACGGGCGATGTCGATCGCGACTTCGTGGCCATGATGGCGGCGCATCATCAGGGTGCCATCGACATGGCCGAGACTCTCCTGCGCTATGGTCATAACGAACAGCTCCGGCGCATCGCGCAGGAGATCATCGTCGATCAGCAGCAGGAGATCGCGGCGATGCGCCTTGCCGTCGGCGAGCCGTTGCCGCCTTCGGCCGCCGCGCCAACCCAGCCCAGCACCGCTCCGGCCATGACCATGTCGCCTCAGGATGGCGCCATGAGTCACATCGTCATCCCCCTCGAATAAGAGTTTCCAACGATGACCCGATATCAATTGCCGCTCGCCTTGATCGCGGGCGCCTGCCTCCTGGCGCAATCCGTGGCCTGGGCCGGGCAGGCGCCTGGCGCTGCCGGCGATCCGGACATCCCGGTCAGCCATCGCGACCGCGTCTATGCGGCCGAGCAGTTCTCCAACACCGTGTCTGTGACCGATCCCGCCGATAACAAGCTCCTCGGCGTCATCCGGCTCGGCGAGCCGCAGCCGGCGAACTTCAGCCCGCTCTATAAGGGGCAGCTGCTGGTCCATGGCATGGGCTTTTCCCCGGATCACAGGACCCTCGCGGTCGTGTCGATCGGATCGAATTCCGTCACCTTCATCGATACCGCCACCAACGCGGTCAAGCATGTCACCTATGTCGGGCGCTCGCCGCACGAGGCCTTCTTCACGCCCGACGGCAGCGAGGTCTGGGTCACGGTCCGCGGCGAGGATTATGTCGCCGTCCTGGACGGTCAGACCTTCGAGGAGAAGACGCGGATCAAGGTGCCGGCGGGGCCGGGCATGCAGATCTTCTCGCCGGACGGCAAATACGGCTATGTCTGTTCCTCCTTCAATCCGGAGACCGACATCATCACCGTCGCCGACCACCAGATCGTCGGGCGGGTGAAACAGGACAGCCCCTTCTGTCCGAACATCGCCGCCTCGCCGGACGGAAAGCAGGTCTGGCTCACGCTCAAGGATACGGGCCGGACGATGGTGTTCGACGCGCAGCCGCCCTTCTCGGTCCTGACATCGATCGATACCGGTCCGATCACCAACCATGTCAATTTCGCCCGCAATGCGAAGGGCCTGTTCGCCTATGTCACGGTCGGCGGCTTGAACGAGGTCAAGGTCTTCCGCACCGACGACTTCTCGCAAGTGGCGGTCATCCCGGTCGGCAAGCTGCCGCATGGCGTCTGGCCGTCGGGCGATGGCAGCCGGGTCTATGTCGGGCTGGAGAATGCCGACGCCTTGATCGCGATCGACACCTTGTCGAACCAGGTCGTGGCGACCATTCCGATCGGCCAGGCACCGCAAGCGATCGCCTACGTCCCCAACGCCGTTCCCGAGGGTGACGGGACGCAAGGCCTGCAGCCGCTCGGCGTCGCCGGCCAGGCGACCCATCTGGAGCTCCTGCCGATGACCGGCGGCAAGCTGGCTGGCACAGCAGACAAAGCGCCTACCAGCGTGTCCCTGTTCGATCAGGGATTGGTGCAAGTGCTCGAGGCCTCCGTGACCGGCCTGCAGCCGAAGCAGCCTTATGTCCTGACCCTGTCGAGTCAGCCGAATGGCGGCGGTAAGCTCGAAGCGCTCGCCGCCTTCACCACCAACCCTGCGGGTTCGGCCATCGTCAACGCGGTCGGCCCGATCCGGCAGCTGGTGAAGGGCGAAGATCAGAATCCCCGCCGCTATCTGGTGATCCTGGCCGGCACGCCCGACAAGCTGGGCGAAGCCGTTCAGGCGCAGATCCCGTAACTCAAGCCTCGCCAGCATCCTTGGCCGCGAGCTGACCGATCGCCGACCAATCGAGAGTCTCGCCGCCATGCGCCAGCAGCGTCAGGAACCGATCCCGCAGCAGGCTCGCCAGCGGCAAGGGCACGCGCAGCGCCTCGCCGGCGGCGAGGGTGAGCCGGATATCCTTCTGGCCGAGCGGCGCGGCAAAGCCGGCCGGCTCGAATTTTCCTTCGGCAATCATGGTGCCGTAACCCTTGTAGATCGGGCAGCCGAACAGCGTCGAGGTGAGAATCTCCAGATATTCCTTCTTGTCGATACCGCCCTTGGCGACCAGCGCCATGGCCTCGCCCAGCGATTCGATCGCGGCGGCGATGAGGAAATTGTCGCTGAGCTTGACCAGATTGGCGGCCTTGGGCAGTTCGGAGACGACGAAGGTTCGCTGGCCGATCGCCTCGAACAACGGCATGACCGCTCGGATCGCGTCGGGCGCGCCGGCGCCGACCACGAAGAGCTGGCCCGCCGCCGCTGCGGGCGGGCGGCCGAAGACCGGGGCGGCGACATAGCGCTGCCGCTTGGCCTCATGGCTTGCCGTCAGCCGCTCCGACAGAACGACGCTGATCGTGCTGCAGGAAATATGGATCGCGCCGTGGGCGAGGCTGGCGAGGAGGCCGTCATAGCCATAACAGACGGTCTCGACGGCACTATCGTCCGCCAGCATGGTGACGACGACGTCGCCCCGGCAGGCCTCGGCGACGCTGGCCACGCATTTGGCGCCATGCGCGACGAGATCGGCGGCCTTCGCGCGCGTGCGGTTATAGACCGTCACCTCATGCCCGGCCTTCACGAGATTCAACGCCATGCCGCTGCCCATCTGCCCGAGCCCGATGAAACCGATCTTCATCTTCCTCTCCCTTGCTGCTGCGGCTGATGACCCCGCTACGGATGTGGTTTCCGGACTCATCCTTCAGAATGAATGGGGCGAAAGCATCGACCCTCATGACAACGCAATGACATCGGACCTCCCGCGTGAGCCGGTTCTCGCTGCGGCATTTTGCGCGGGGTTCTTCAGAGTGATCGCCTCCATCGGGCGAAGGCGAGAACGATATGATCGCCGCTCGGACGGTCATGGCGGCCTGATCGGAGAGCGACGAGGGTTGAAGGTTTGACGGACAGGACCACCGAACCCGGGTCGGGACCCTCGTCGACCCTCATCATCCTGTTTGCGATCGCGACCGGCGCGCTCGTCGCCAATCTCTATTACGCGCAGCCGCTGATCGCCTCCATCGGGCCCGAGCTGGGGATCAGCCCCGGCTTGGCGGGCTCAATCGCCAGCATCAGCCAGATCGGCTATGGCATCGGCTTGTTCTTCCTCGTCTCGCTGGCCGACCTGGTGGAGAACCGCGGCCTGGTGCTGGGGACATTGGCGCTCACGATCGTCGGATCGGTGGTCGCCGCGACCGCGACCAGCGCCCCCGTTTTCTTCGCGGCCTCGCTGCTGACGGGCCTCTGCTCGACGGGCGCGCAGGTTCTTCTGCCCTTCATCGCCCATCTGGCGCCGGAGGCGCGGCGGGGCCGTGTCGTCGGCAGCGTCATGGCCGGGGTGCTGACGGGCATCATGCTGGCAAGGCCCGCGGCGCTCTTCATCGCGGCGGCGCTGGGCTGGCGCGCCGTCTTCTGGGCTTCCGCGGGCCTGATGCTGGCGATCGGCCTGATGCTGGCGCGCGTCATGCCCCGCGAACAGCCGCGCGGCGGGATGCATTACGGCCAGATCCTGGCCTCGATGTTCGAGCTGTTTCTGAGGGCGCCCGCTTTGCGCCGTCGCGCCGCCTATCAGGCTTTGATGTTCGCTGCCTTCAGCATGTTCTGGACCGCGGCGCCGATCATGCTCGCGGACCGTTTCGGTCTCTCGCAATACAGCATCGCGATCTTCGCCCTCGCCGCGGCCGGCGGCGCGCTGGCCGCACCGTTCGTCGGGCGCCTCGCCGATCGCGGCTTCACGCGCCTTCTGACCGCAGGCGCGATGATCGTGCTGGGCTTGTCCTTCTACGGCACCAGCTGGGCGGTGACGGCATCGTCGATGGTGGCGCTCGTTCTCCTGACCGTGCTGCTCGACGCGGCGGTCCAGACCAACCAGATCACGGGCCAGCGCATCATCTATGCGGTCCCGGTCGAGACGCGCGGCCGGATGAATGCCATGTATATGACGCTGCTCTTCGCCGGCGGCGCGATCGGCTCGGTCTTGGGCACCATCACCTATGACTGGGGCGGCTGGAACGCGACCGCGAGCGCCGGTGGCGTCATGGGCCTCCTGATGCTTCTGCTGTTCGCCGCCGAGCTGCGCGGCTGGATCTGAGACCGTCCGGCTTTCAGCCAGCGATCATCTGCAGAGCGGCGGTGATTTTCCGGACCCGCCCGCGCAGTTCATTCAACGCTGCCACGGTTGCTCTTGCGCCCGGCTCGCTGACGAAGAACAGGTGATTCCCCGGCATGCCGACGGTCAGTTGCTCGGGCGCGATCCTGACGAGATCGAGGATTTGTTGCCACTGCTCGGTTGGCAAAGCGGCAAGGCGCGGCGCCTGCGGCCAGAGGTGGCGTTCGCAGAGGGTCTGCGCGATGTAGAACCCCCAGGCGGCCCGGTCCATCAGGGCATGGCGGACATCCAGCGCCGAGTCATGCGTCATCAGCACGAGGGGTGGAAATCCGGCATAGCGCGACGCACCGATATCATCGGTGTCGGCGAGAGGGTCGGGGACGAAGCGTCCGTCCCGGTAACGCAGTGAGGTTGCCGCCAGATTGATCGGCAGGTCGCCGGTGAAGTCCGCGCGGAAGAGGTCGTCGGGAATGAGTTCGTGACCGGCCAGCTCGTTCTGTCCCTGCAGCGACTGCAGCAGCCAGCTCGCGAAGCCGTCCTCGATGCGCGCGAGGCCTCGGGCCGAGGGCCGGAGCTGATCCATGCCGGGGAGAAGCCCGGGCAGCGTGGTCGCCGCCGCCATCGCCACGAACAGCTCGATCGCGATGCCCCGGCGTTTCAGCGCCGCCGCGAGCGGTTCGGCGATCCGGCCCGCCATGCTCCAGGCGAGCACAAGGATCTGGCGCGGGCCGCCTTGCGTTTCGAGGGTCTGCGCGACGATCTCAGCCGTCTGCTCGCCCCAGTCGCGCACCGAGAATTCGGGGTAGACGCGGTCGAAGACGGGATGATCCAGCGGGTAGGACCTCGCGAGGAAGGGGTAGCCCTCCTCGCGGAGCCAATGACCGAGAAAGTCGGCTGGGCGGCCCTGCGGATGACCATAGGCGATGCGCGCCAGCACACCGCCGCCGGTGACGAAGACGACGAGCGGCTGCCCGGCGCGCCCCGGCTCGAACTTCACCAGGGCGGGATAGCCGCCGCCCTCGCGGATCTCTTCGCCGGGATAGATCAAGGACATGGGGCTCACTCTGCCTCCTCGCCGGGCTCCACCAGAACCGAGAAGGGCCTGGCCGATCCGTCGCCGCCGTTGGTTGGGTAGCAATCATCCGGGCATGACGAGACGATGATCCGGACAGGACAAAGCGCCTTCAGCACCACCGTTCCGCCGGGAATATAAGGTGGGCGGGCATAGTCGATCCGGCCGTCTTCCTTCACATTCGCGCGCATGAAGAGATTCCAGGGCTGCGGCAGAAGCGGTGCAGGCCAATCGATCTGCCGCGCGCAGGTCTCAAAGTTGGCGGCGCAGTTCGGATGCCCCGCTTCACGGCCGAACCGCCGATACATCGCCTCGCTGCAGGCGGCGATCAGCGTGTCGTGATGGCCGCCGGCCGTATCTTCGCGATATTCCAGCAGGGGTCGATAGCGATTGGAGATCAGGACATCGCCCGGATCGAAGAAGATCTTGCCGAGGACCTCGCGGCAATGGCCGACGGAAAGATACTCGGGCTCGCGGCTGGGGATGAGGCACCAGAAATCGACGACCTGGGTGCCGTTGTCATTGACGATCTCGATCCGGTCGCCCTGCGAAAGCGCGAAGGCGGCGCCTTCGCGGGCGGGTACGACGAAGCGGCCGTAGGAACTGATTTCGCTGACCTGCATCCGAGGAACCTCTTCAGCCTTTGGGCGATCGGAGGATAGCGATGACGCCTGTTCAGGCAACCGCGCTCATGCAACTCTCGTCAAGCCTGGGTTTCTTCCTGGCGATGGGGACCGGGGCCAGGCGGAAACAGGGGGCGAAACGCATGCGGGGGGTCGGTCTCAGGGCATTGCTGCCGCTCTATCTCGTGATCTTCATCGGCTTCTGCGGCTATTCGCTGATGATCACGCTGTTCGTCCCCATGCTGATGGGCGCGAACGGATTCCTGGGCGCCGAGACCACGGCGAACCAGCGCAGCGTCGTGCTCGGCATCCTGCTCGCGATCTACCCGCTGGGCCAGTTCCTGGGCTCGCCGGTGCTCGGCGCCTTCTCCGACCGCTATGGCCGCAAGCCCGTGCTCATGATCTCGCTGCTGGTCTCCATCGCGGCCTATGTCCTCATTTCGTGGGGCATCGAGGCGCGCTCGCTGATCCTGCTCGCGGCCGGCTGCCTGATCGGCGGGCTCGCCGAGTCCAACATCGCCATCGC
>NZ_JBOHKS010000090.1:0-19263 GCF_050729195.1 Hypericibacter sp. | reverse complement strand
GGCCACGCCCTCGTCCTGGAGCGACGCCGTCGCCAGGAAGACATAGGCGTCATGACGGGCATCGCCCGCCTTCACCACGCAAGGGCGCAGCGCGTAATCGTCGGACTCGTACCACTGGATCCGGGCGACATCCTCGGCGGTGAGGCCGGTCATGACCCGGCCTTCGACCCGGCCGCCCGGCGTCGGCACGATGATCGGAAAGGATTCGTTCTTGGCGCGGCGGCGCTCATAGCCGAGGATCTCGGCCGGCGCATGCGCGATATTGCTGGTGTCGCGGTTCAGCACCAGCCGCAGCAGGTCCGCATCCATCAGGCTGCCGAAAAAGAAGAGGCGCATCGTCCTTCACTCCCTGAAACCGGAACCCATGATCCTGCGCGGCCGGACCCTGCGAAGGGCCGGTAGCACCGCCGCTCCGGAGCCGGAAAGGGCTCCCAGAGGCGTTCAGACCGTCTTTGCCGTTTTGGGAGAGGGCCCCCAGGCGGCGAACAACAAATCACGTCCCAATCGGACCCGGCATCACCGATGCCGCTCAACCAATAAGAGGCCGCGTTTTCGTCGTTGCATAACCACGAGGGGCCATAGGCACGTGCGAACTACGTCCGTCGCGGCAAATAATGCCAATCGAACTGTTGCGCAAGGGTAAATTCGTCCCACCGGAAAATTTCCGCGCCGGCGTCGCCGCGCGGTCACGTTGCATCGCCTTCTACTCGGGCTTCACGCGCGCGATCGGCGCGAGCGCCGGCGACAGCAGCAGCGCCGGGAAGGAACGCCAGGGCGTGAAGCCGGCGGGCGCGGCGCCCGCCTTGCGCGCATCGGGCAGGCGGTCCGTCAGCGCCAGCGCGCGCGCCTGCCGCTCCAGGAAGGCGGGGCCGCCGGCCGCTTCGAGCCAGGCGCTCGAGGCCACGATCACATCCCAGCGCCGGCTCTCCGCCGCCTGCGCTGTCACCTGCCCCGGGGCCGTCAGCCGCCCGATCGCAGCCTGCGCCGCGGCGCCCAGCGCCAGCTCGACCGCGACCGCGAGGCGCGGCAGATCGACCGCGTCCGAAACCATGTCGGGATCGGCTTCGCCGGCAAACAGCACCGACAGGTGGGGCTCCAGCCGATGCAGCTCCTGCAGCGCCTGGTAAAGCGCCAGGCGCGTATCGAGCTGGGCGGGAGTGGCGGCGGCGGGCTTGGCGCAACGCAGGTCCCGGGCGAGCGCGTGGGCGGGGCGCCCGTCGCGCCCTTCGAGCAGAGCCGCGAACTCCGCCATGACGGGCTTGCGGCTGTAGGCTTCGTCATAATGCGCCTTGCCTGAAGCGGCGATCGCCGCCGCCTGCGCCGGATCGGCGAGCAGCGCCTTCGCCTGGGCCACGAGATCCGCCGGCCCGTCATAAAGCCGGAGATGGCGTTCGGGCTCGAACAGCAATTCGAGCCCGGCCTGCGGTGCCAGCCGGTCGGTCAGGAGGCAGCCGCCCGCCGCCAGCACCTCGATCACCCGCTGATTCAGATCGCCATTGAGGCTGCAATTGAAAGCGACGGTCGAGGCCGCGTGAAGGCTTTGCCCCGCCGTTCCCGTCGCCATGAAGAACTCCGGCTTGAGCCCTGCCTCGATGAGCCGGTCGACCATCAGCCGGCGCTGCCGATGATGGTCGCGCAGCTGGCCCAGGAAGGTCAGGCCGTGGCGCGGCGCTTGGGGGCCGGCCACCGGCGGCGGATCGATGGCGAAGGCGGGCAGCCAGTGAACCGGGCGCAGGCCCGCCTCGATGAAGAAATGGGCGTGCTGGCGGGTGTAGTCGAGCAGGATCAGATCGAAGGGCTCGGATTTCGCATAGCGGATCAGGCCCGCGATCGGCGCGCGGCCGTGATGGGTGTCGCCGATCAGCAGAACGCGACGCGCCTCGACGCCCGCGAGGTTGCCGGGCCGGTTGCGCCGGGTCGCGTCGGCCCGCACCACCACCAGATCGGGGCGCTGCGCGGCGGGCAACCGGGCGATGACCGCGGCGAGGTCGTAGCTGCCCAGATCCGTCCGGAGCGAAACCACCCGATCGCCCTCGCTATGGTCGGGGCGTTCGGGGCCGCAGACCACCTGATCGGCCGCGAGGCGCGGCGGATCCATATAGCCAGGCGGTGTATGGGTGGCAAACAGGATGGGCATCGCGGGGGCGGATTCCCTCGGAGTTTATGATTAGGAAGAGATTACTCCATTCCCCGGTCGGTCCGCCGCACCCGAAGATGGAGGATCGTCAACCTTTTGTTGGCGACTCGCCACTAGGTTGTGCCTCCCCGGGCCAAGTAGGCGCGGGAATGTTTCGGTTTGAACCTCTGACAAGTAGTTGGAGACGGCCGCCATGGCCCTCACGGTTACCTTCAATTTCGCGTCGCAGATCGCGAACCGCCAGCTGGCGACAAGCGATGCGGCCCTCACCAATTCGGTCGCCCGGCTCTCCTCCGGCTCGCGGGTCGTTTCCGCGAAGGACGATGCCGCCGCCATGGCCATCGGCTCGCGCATCAATTCCAAGGTCCAGGCCTTGCGGCAGGCGGGCGTGAATGCCGGCCAGGCGGCCTCGATGGTGCAGATCGCCGATGGCGCCATGGCCAAGGTCACCACCATCATCGACCGCATGAAGTCGCTCGCGGTGCAGTCCTCCTCCGGGCAGCTCTCGGGCACCGAGCGGGCGATGATCAACACCGAATATGTGGCGCTGCGCGACGAGATCGACCGGATCTCCGGGGCGACCGAGTTCAACGGCCAGACCCTGGTCGGCTATACCGGCGCCACCTACACGCTGCGCGGCGACGTCGCGCATGGGACCGTCAAGCGCGACGGCGTGGCGCTGGCCCTGGGCGACAGCTTCACCCAGACCGATCTCGATCTTGGCCGCATCAGCTATGAGAATGACGGCAGCGGCGTGACCGACCGGCTGATCGTCAGCGTCTCCGATCAGGACGGCAACGCGCTCGGCACCATCGCGGGTGCCGGCAGCGCCGCCGCCTTCGAGGATGCGGAATACAAGATCTCGGGCGGGCTCGGCATTATCCATGCCTCGACCGCCTATGCGCGCGGTGCCGCTTACGGCACCAGCGGGTCGGGCAACGGCGTCATCGTCGCCGTGATCGACAGCGGTGTGGATACCGGCCATGGCCAGCTCGCCGCCAACCTCCTGGCCGGCACCGACATCGCCGATGGCGACGCCAATCCGATGGACGACAATGCCGCCGAGGGCGGTCATGGCACGCATGTCGCCGGCATCATCGCTGCCGTCAATGACGGTGCCGGCACGCAAGGCGTGGCCTTCCAGGCGAAGATCCTGCCGATCAAGGTGATCCAGACGGCGAGCGGCGGCGGGATCAATCCCAACGACGTGGCCTCGGCCATCACTTACGCGGTGGCCCAGGGCGCCAAGATCATCAATATGAGCCTCGGCGGCACGGCGCCGAGTGCCGCCGAGAATGCCGCCATCGCCGCGGCGGTCGCGGCGGGCGTGGTGGTCATCGCCTCCTCGGGCAATTCCTCGGGCGAGAGCCCGCTCTGGCCGGCGCAATATGCGATCGATCCCAATGCCGACGGCTCGATGCTGGCGGTCGGCGCCACCGACTTCCTCGATCACATGGCGAGCTTCTCGAACCTCGCCGGCATCGCCAAGGATTCCACCGTCGATGCGCCGGGCGTCAACATCCTCTCGACCTATGTCGGCGGCGGCCTCGCCTATATGTCGGGCACCTCGATGGCGGCGCCCCTGGTCGCGGGTGCCGCGGCGGTGCTGGAAAGCCTGTTCCCCAATCTGAGCGGCAAGGAGATCGCCAACCTGATCACCTCGACCGCCCGCGACATGGGGCAGTCGGGGGCCGACAGGACCTGGGGCCAGGGCATCGTCGATCTTGCCCGCGCCAGCCTGCCGCAGATCCAGATCGATATCGGCATCGGCGCCGGCGGCGACATGACGGTGAACAGTGGTGGCAAGGGCACCGTCGTCGCCAACCTGCTCGATCCGACCACGGTCTATAGCAGCGTCACAGCGCCCACCAATCGCAACTATTCGATCAAGGTCGCCAGCGACACCGGCAGTTCCGACCGCATCGGCGTCGCGCTTGATGCCATCAGCAGCTACAATCTGGGCCTGCATCTGAGCACGGTCGACAGCCTCGCCAACGCGACCAGCGCCATCGACGCGCTCGACACGGCGATGGACCGGCTGGTGAAGGCGCGGGCGGGGCTCGGCTCCTCGCTCAACCGGCTCGATTTCGCCGCCGCCAACATCGCGACCACCGTCGAGAACAGCGAGGCGGCCCGCAGCGCGCTGCTCGATCTCGACATGGCGTCCGAGATGATCGTCGCGACCTCGCGCAAGGTCCTGGTGCAGGTCGGCGTCTCGATGTCGGTGCAGGGCAATATGCGCCAGCGCGATCTGCTGAACCTGCTGCAATAGGCCGAAGACCGGCGCGCCAAGCCCCGGATCCGGGGCCCTCGCGCCCGGTGGCTTTTCGCGGGCAGGGGCGCCAGGTGGCGCCCCGTCGCGCCCGCAACCCTTGGCGTCCCCCGTTTAAGCTTTATCCTCTCCTGGCGGGCCCGCTCATGGCGGGCGTCCGCGCCTTGGCTTTGTCATTTCGGGGCGTCATGAAGCTTCGCCTTGCGCTCTGGCTGACCGGCGCCCTCGCCCTTTCCCCCTGGGGCGTGAGTCCGGCACAGGCTGACTCGGCCTGCCCCTATCTGACGCGCCCCCTGGTCGAGATCGAGAATGGCGTCACCCGCATCAATCAGTGGGAGCATGGCACGCTGCTCTGCTATCGCGGCCGCATGCTCCGCTGCGAGGTCGGCACCTGGTACGATTATGGCAATTGCCCGCAAGGTCTCGACTGGCAGGCGCGCGATGCGGTGACCCAGGAACAGAATGCCCATCCCGAGGGCGTGACGACGCCGGCTCCCGCGTCGCCGGCCGAAATCTCGTTGCCCGCCCCTCCCACCATGTCCCAGCCGCTGCCGGAGATGACGTCGCCGACACCGGCTGAGCCGCCGCCAACGCCCCCGGCCTCAGCCGCGCCTGCGGGGCCGGTGACGACCGCTCTGCCCTCGGCGCCGAAGATCATGATCCCGCCCTACGATCAACCACCGGAGTCCGGGACGACGGCGCCCGACTCACCGGCCGAGAGCGCGACCGAGCCGACGCCGGTCGATTGCTCGGACATGCAGCGCCTGACCTTCGAGCGCCTCTTCAACAAGAGCTTCGTGGAATCGCAGCGTTGCCAGGCGGCCTGCACGACCGATGCCTGCAAGCTCGAATGCGAGAACCAGCATGAGAATGTCCGCGGGCCGAAGCTGATGGAGCGCTTCCATTCCGACGCCTGCAGCGCCAGCTGGTATCCCTGAAGAGGCCGGCGCCCCCCTTGAAGGAGGCGATGCCGGCGGGAAGGGAGGGCCCGCCGGCATCGGATCGGCCGCCAAGAGGGGGATGATTGGCGGCGGGAGCGACGCCGGGCGCTGTTTGGCTCGGGCGTCCTTGATCCCGACCCTGCCGCAGCAAGGGCTCGCGCGGCCAATGCGAAAGCCCGATGGATTCGATAGCTCAGGATTATCGGGGGCCGGCGGCGCGCTTCAGGGATGGCGCATCGGGGCGGCGAGGAAGCAGCCGAACTCCTTGACGAAATCCACCGAGATGCGGGCATGGACCTTGCCCTGCCGGTCGCGGAAGCGCGCATGGTCGGCCAGCGGCACGACCGCGGCGTGCCAGATATTCGGGTGGATATAGAGCCCTTGCGATCCATCGCACCAGAAGGCGACGAACTTCTCCGGCGTCACATCGTCGCCGGGCAGCGCCAGGGGCGCGATGAAGGGCTGGTTGTCGAGCGGGAAGAAAAGCTGGCCGCCATCGGGGTGGTAATTGGCGCGCCAGATGAGCGCGCGCTCGCGCGGCGAGTTCCGCCTCGTTTCCTTGACCGCGTCGGGAAAGTCGCTCCAGCCGAACAGATAGCTGTCGCCGACCGCCTCGTTGCGGGCATGGAGCGCGCCTTCCTTCCACCAGAATTCGAACAGCCCTTCGGTGGTGCCGCCCTGGTCGCCGGAATTGGTGTCCACCGGCCGGCGGCCCAGCGCGGGCCAGCGCACGATCTCGATCTTCTGGGCTTCGAAATCATCGACCAGATTGCCATAGCCCCGAAGCGTCTCGGGTGTCGCGACGACCAGCGGCGCCTCGACGAAGCGCCGGGCCTCGGTCGAAGGGCGGTAGGTGATCTCGTGCGCGGCCGCATCCATGGCATCAGCTCCCTGAGGTCGGTCCGAAAGCCTGACTTGATTTCGATGGCAGTTTCATGATGGTCGTCCCGGCCGTCAGTCTACACGAAATCCCAGGATGGTCGCGTCCGGCCGGTGCAGCACGGTGAAGCGCTCGCCGGCATGGGTTGCAAGCCATTGTGCCAATTCGCGGTCCACAGCGGCGACAGCGTCGGGCTCAAGCGAGGCGCCGACGCCGCGGCAGGCACGGATGCGCCCGCGCCAGCCCTCGGCGGTGAAGGGGATCGCCTCGTCATAAGCGAAGAAGCTGCGGATCTCGAGATCGGGCGTCATCCAGGCGGGCGGCAGCGGCACCTCGCCGTCCCAATCCTTGCCGGTCCAGGCCGGATTGTGCTTCAGCACGATGGCTTCGGTCGCGGCCGCGATCGGATCGCGACGCGGCAGCCAGGAGAAATGACTGACCGCAATCAGGCCGCCCGGCGCCAGCAGCCGGCGCAGCCTGGGCAGGAGGCGCGCCTTATTGAAATAGAGCCAGCATTGATTGGCGGTGACGGCGTCGAAGCTGCGCTCGGGAAAGGGCGGGTCTTCCGCCGGCGCCTCGCGGAAATCGATGGCGAGACCTTCCTCTTCCGCCGATCGTCGCGCCTCAGCCAGCTGTCCCGTGGCGATGTCGATACCGGCGACCTGGGCGCCCTGCTTCGCCAGGTGTCGCGCGATCAGGCCCGTGCCGGTGCCGAGATCGAGGATGCGCTGGCCCGGAAGCCCGACACCCAGGGCCCGGAGCCGGGCGAAGAAGCTGTCGGGCGGACCGGGGCGATGGCGCGCATAATCGGCGCTGGTGCGGCTCCAATCGATGGCCCGGCCCGGATCGATGGCGTCATCGCGATAGATCGTCATGCAGGGGCTCGCAAGGTTCTCACCAGGGGACAGGTCAGATTAGGCAGGTCGATCGGGCAGGGCCAGCTTGCTATCATCCGGGCCCCACCGGCTCAAGGACCCCCATCGATGGATTTCGCCCTCAGTCCCGAGATCGAGGATTACCGCCGCCGCATCCGCGCCTTCGTCGAGGATCACGTCATTCCGGTCGAGGCCGATCCCACCGCCTATGACGCGCATGAGAACATCCGCGAGGACCGGCTGACGGCTCTCCGCCAGAAAGCGCGCGCCGAAGGACTCTGGGCGCTGCAGATGCCGAAGAAACTGGGCGGCCAGGGCTTGCCCGTTACCGGCATGGCGGCCTGTTACGAGGAGATGGGGCGTTCGATCTTCGGCGCCCTCGCCTTCAACTGCGCGGCACCCGACGACGGCAACATGATCCTGCTGAAGAAGGTGGCGCGGCCCGACCAGCAGGAGAAATGGCTGAAGCCGATCATCGAGGGGAAACTCCGTTCCTCCTTCGTCATGACCGAGCCGGCGCCGGGCTCGGGCTCGGATCCCGGCGGCATGATGCTGACCCGCGCGGAGAAGAAGGGCGATCGCTGGATCGTGCGCGGCCGCAAATGGTTCATCACCGGCGCGCAAGGGGCCGAGCATTTCATCCTGATCGCGCGCACCTCCGACGATCCGCGCCGCGGTCTCACGGCCTTCCTGCACCACGCGAAGGATCCGGGCTGGCGCATCCTTCGGCGCATCCCGATCATGGGGCCGGAGGAACATGGCGGCCATTGCGAGATCGAGTATGACGGGCTCGAGATCCCCGACGAGAACCGCCTGATGGAAGTGGGCGAGGGGCTGAAGGCGACGCAGATCCGGCTTTCGACCGCGCGGCTCACGCACTGCATGCGTTGGCTGGGATTGTCCAAGCGCGCGCTCGAGATCGCGGGGGCCTATGTCGCCGACCGGCAGGCTTTCGGCGCGGCGCTCAAGGATCATGAATCGGTGCAGATGATGCTGGGCGCCGCCGCGATGGAGATCCAGATCGGCCGGCTCCTCACCATGCATGCGGCCTGGACCCTCGACCGCACCGGCAAGGCGCGCAAGGAGGTCTCGATGGCCAAGGTCGCCGTCGCCGACGTCCTGCACAAATCGGTCGACACCGCGATCCAGCTCTGCGGCGCCAAGGGTTATTCCAAGGACACGATCCTCGAATGGATCTACCGCTACGCCCGCCAAGCGCGCCTGGTGGACGGAGCCTCCGAGGTTCATCGCATGGTGCTGTCGCAGGAACTGACGAAGGACGGCCGCGACTTCTGGAAGTGGGAGTAGTCGGAGCCTTCAGCTCGCGTTGGCAGGCGTGCCGGCGGGCGCCAGCGCCCGAACCGCGTCTTCCAGCCGGTCGAACACATGGTCGCGGCCGATCTGGTCGAAGAAGCCGGCGCGCTTCAGGAGCTGGCGGGGCTTGTGGTGCAGATCCACCACGGCGAACTTGATGCCGCGCCGCAATAGCTCGTCGGCGATTTCGCTGAGGGCGATGGCGCCGGTTCCATCCACGTAATTGATGGCGCTGGCATCGAGGATGAAGAATTGGGTGGCAACCGGCAGACGGTCGACGATCCACCGGATCCGGTTCTGCAACCGATCGGCGTTGAAGAACACGATCGGTCCCTCGAGCAGATAGAGGGTGAGGCCCGGGATCGGCACCGCATCCGGATATCGATGGAGCTTGTAGAAGCCATCCCGGCCTGGAATCCGGCCGAGCAGGGCGTCGCGCGGCTGGGCGGCGGCGCCGACCAGCCAGATCAGCGTCGCGAAGATGGCCACGAGCACCCCTTCGAGCACGCCGAAGGCGATCACGCCGAGGATGGCGATGAGCGCGAAGACGAACTCGATCCGGTTGATGCGCCAGATCTGCCACAGCGCCCGGACGTCGAAAAGATCGACGGCTGCCGAGGCCAGCACCGCGCCCAGCGCCGCGTGCGGCAGATAGGCGAGGAGGTCGGTCAGAAAGAACAGGGAGAAAGCGAGTGCAACCGCGGCAACCAGTCCCGCCAACTGCGTCTTGCCGCCCAGCGCCTCGTTGACCGCGGTTCTCGAATCCGCACCGGTGACAGGGAAGCCGCCGAACAGGCCGGAAGCGATATTGGCGGCGCCGAATCCGACCAGCGCGCGGTCCGCATCGACGCGGTAACGATTGCGTGCCGCGAAGCTCCGTGCCGTGACGATGCCGCTGCTGAAGCTGACCAGGAGGATGCCGACGGTGCTGAGGGCGACATCCTCGGAAGCGATCTCGCGTAGACGCGGCAGCGACATCGCCGGCAGGCCGGTCGGGATGCTGCCGACCAAGGCGACGCCCTGGTCGGCCAGACCCAGCAGCCAGGACAGCAGGATCGCCACGGCAACGGCGACGAGCGGTCCCGGCAGACGCGGCATGAAGCGTCGCATGATCCGCAGAAGCAGGAAGAGGCCCACGCCCAGTGCCAGCGTCGGTCCTTGGATTTCGCCGATCCGTGGCGCCAGCTCGATAAAGGGCCGGAGGAACCCATGGGCGGTCATCGCCATGCCGGTGAAGCGCCCGATCTGGCTGGCGAAGAGCGACAGGGCGACGCCGCAGAGATAGCCGACGAGGATCGGACGCGACAGGAAGTTGGCGATGAAGCCCAGGCGCAATCGGGCTGCCACCAGACAGAGGATACCCACGAGGACGGCAAAGCTGGTCGCCAGGGCGACGCGCTGATCGGTCGTATCCGCTCCGAGCTGGATCAGCGAGGAAGCAAGGACGGTACAGGCGGCGGTGTCGGGGCCGACGATGAGCTGTCGCGAGGAGCCGAACAGGGCGAAGGCGACCAGCGGAAAGATGGTGGCATAAAGACCCGTCGCCGGCGGCAATCCCGCGATCGCCGGATAGGCGATGCCGATCGGAATGGCGATGGCGGCGATGCCGAGTCCCGCCATCACGTCATTCGTGAGCCATTCGCGGTGGTAGTGCCGCAAGTCGGCCCAGATCGGAAACAGTGTTTCGAGCTGCAAGCCGAGAGGACCTTGCTCAATGATCGGTCAATATTACACGGCTGGATTCTTCAGCTGAGCCTGACCCTGCAGGAATCCGTCGGATCGCCGCACTCCATCTTAGAATCTTGGGCAGGTTCTTCGATCGATTTCCAGGTGTTATTTTGTCCATCGCGAGGGAAGGATTAGGACGGAGGCCACCGTAGAGCCCGTGTTGGCCGTATTTCTCGCAGAATGGGGCCAGAAGCCTCGGTCGCGGGCTTCCCTGCCCTAGGAATCGATGCCGCGATTTTGCCACGCGACGGATTGCCGTCCTGCGGCAGCTATGAAACGATGGCGGCTGCGGGTGGGATCGGCTTTTCTGCGCATCCACGAGGCAAAGTCGGGCGTCATCGTCGCTTCCCAGGGCGATGAGGACGAGCGACGGCTCCGATCGGCGTCGGGGCCCCGGTGGGCTGCGCGTTGGGGAAGAAGCAATGCCATCGGTCAATGCGTCCGGCGATATCTTTGCCCTCAGCGCCGATGCGCGCTTCGAGGGTCCGGTCACGGGCCGTGCCGGGGCGGGCACGCGTCTTTCCGTCGAGCTCGCGGCCGAGGTCTGCCACGGCCTCAATCTCGAGGCCAGCGCCCGCGCCGTCGCCGATGCGAGTGCCTCGATCGCCTTCCTGCTCGCCGGCCAGGTCGGCGGCAGCGCCTTCGCCTCGGCAGGCCTCGCCGCCAAGGCGCAGCTCGCGCCCAATCTCTTCGACAAGTTCGGCTTGACCGCCGACGTCGCGGCCTATGCCCAGGCCGCCGCCGCCGCACGGCTTTCCATCGGCCTCGATTTCAACCTCATCGAGGTGATGGCGCGCGGCAAGCTCGACGGGCTGCCGCTGGAGCTCTTCCTGGCCTTCCTGAAGGAAGTGGATATCGAGGCCGGGATCTGGGCGCGGGCCGCGGTCGCCGCCATGGCCGAGGCCTACGCCGAGATCAGCGGCACGCTCAAAAGCGATGACGAGGCCGGGTTCTCCATCGCCGCCGGTGCCGGCGCCGGGCTCGGCGTCGGTGCCGGATTCGATTTCTTCGTTGGCTGCGACTTCACCAATCTGCGCCGCTTCTATGGGACGTCCGTCGATCTCATCACCCGCGAGCTGATCCGGCAGGCCCGGGCCCATACGCCGGACGCGCTGGCGCCGGCCGTGGAGATCGCCGAGCTGCTGCTGCCGGTGGTCCTGCACACGGCCCTCGATCTCGGCCAGATGTCGGCGCTTGGAACCTTGCAGCCGCCGGAGAAGATGGTCGAGCCTTTCCTCGCTTCCGTCGGCCAGAGTCTCGAACGCTATGTCTATGACAAGCTCGAGACCATCGGCAGCCAGCTGGTGACGGGTCTGGTCGACGAGATCGGGACGCTGATCGATCGCGACGGCTTGACGCCCGCGCAACGCGACGCCGCCAAATCCCTCATCGACGATGCCATCGACGAACTGACGGCACTCTCCCACGACGAGCTCGGGCTCGACGATCTGGTGGCGCTCGGCGGCAAGCTGATCGATATGGCCGCGGTCATCGCCCCGGAGGCCGTCGATCCCTGGAAGCAGGCGATCGCGCTCGCCTGGACGGCGATGGCCTGCGGCGTCGCCGCGCGCGATGTCACTGGATCGGCCTCCTCCTCGGCGTCCTCGTCATTCGTCGGCTTCGGCGGGGTGACGGCCTCAGGGGTGGCGCGGGAGCTGCCCGACGCGCCCACGCTGGTGCTCGCGGCCTATTCCACGGTGCTGCGGCGCGAGGTGACCTCGGTCGGCTTCGACACGGCCATCGATTTCGTGGTCGAAAGCGGCGTGGCGCCGCTGCTCAAGATGTATCTGCCGCCCGTCGCCGACGTCCTGGATGCGATGGAGACCGCGTTCGGTCTCTCGCCGGGGGACATTGTCGAAGCGGCGCTGAAGCTCTCGATCGGCGAGAACGTCACCACGCTGTCGGCCTATCAAAAGCTGCGCGATTTCGCGAGTGATGCCATCGATGGCGAGATCTCGACCGAGCTCATTCCGCGGCTGAAGGCGGCCCTCGGCGCCCAGGCGGGCTCCTATTCGACCGAGGTCGCGGCGCCCAGCCTGATGGCGCTCAAGAGCTTCGTGTTCGACCGGCTCGACGCCTTGATCGGCGGGATCGGCGCCGGCGACAGCAATCCGTTCCAGCAGACCCTGTCCGCCGGCTTGAGCACCCTGGTCTATCGGATCCTCGCGCGGAACGTCCTGTTCCTCGACACGCTGCTGTTCGAGTTCGTTCTCGATTCGCTCGAGGATGCCTTCGACGAGCTCGCCGACGAGGTTCGCGGCGATCCCGCCCATGTCCTGGTCCGGGCGATGGCAGCGTTGCTGCCGCTCTCGCAACGCAATTTGCCGCCGATCGGATCCAGCTCGATCGAGGCGGTCCAGGCGTTTGTGGCCGAACTGGCGTTGGCCGGACGCGACGCCTTCGGATCGCAAGTCTGGACGGCGAGCCGGCGCAGCCGCTTCAAGGATATCAAGCAGGGCATCCTGATCGGCTTCGAGGGCACGCTGCCCTATGACCGTTCCAACGACCTGCTCGATTTCTTCAAGGATCTCATCCTCTGCGACTATGTCCCGGATGAGGATGCCCTGACGGCGGGCGCTGGATTCCTCGGCGAGATCATCGCCGCGGAGATGGGCGCGGTCCTGCCGCGGGTCGTGGATGCCTTCACCGCGCTGCTCCTGGAACTGACGCGTGCCGTCGTCGATCAGATCGAGGCGAATGTCCGCGCCTTCATCAAGGCGGCGGCCGACGCCGTGCGCCTGGCGCAGCATGTCATCGAATATTGGGCGCGCCGGCTGCAGCGGGCGATCGACGATCTGGAGCAGGCCGCGCGCGACCTCGCCGATGCCCTGCATTCGATCGCCGGCAAGCTTCGCCAAAGCTCGGTCCGCCGGCAGGTGAAGGACGCGCTTCGCGCGCTGGGCGCCGCCCGCGTCGAGGAGGGCGTGCGGCTGCTGGATGGCAATCCCCACAATCCCAATCCGGCCGAGGACCTTGCGGTCGCAACCGCCGTGGGCGCGTTTCACATCGCCTTCGGCCTGGCGGGTCCCGCGATCGATGCGGCGATCGATGTGCTGGCGGCGGTGGCCGGCGAGCTGGGCGATGTCATCGAGGGTGCCGTCGACGCGGCCGATGCGCTCGAGGCGCTCATCGACAAGATCGTCGGCGACGCGATCGCGGCCGTGAATCATGCCTTGTCGTCCCTGGGCCTGGCGCTGCCGCGTGAGATCGACGCCGACGATATCGCCGACGCGATCATCGATGCGCTGCCGACCGACCTGATCCTGGGCTGGCTCACGGCCGCCTTCGCGGCGAAGGCTCAGGAAGCGACGGCGCGCGCGGCCAAGACGGAAGCGGCGCGCGGAAGAGCGGCGGCGATCGCGGCCAAGCGCGCGAAAGAGCGCCGGCTGGCCGATCTGACGCCGGATCGTGCCGCCACCATCGGAATCGAGAGTCCGCTGCCCTTGACCCGGACGATGGCAGAAGACTGGATCTATGGGGCCGAGGTGCCGCTGCGGCTGCGGATCACCGGCGCGAAGGCCTCTTATTTCGAATCGGGCAATCAGCGCCGGGTCCGGCTGGGGGTGAATTCCCGGCCTGTCCATTTCGAAGCTTCGCAGTGGGAGAAGCAGCGCGACGGGTCGTTCCGCTGGAGCGGCCTGCTGCGTGGCGACCGCGACGGGCTGGTGCCGGGATTGAATGTGCTCGAGGTCAGCATTGCCAACGGGCAAGGCGAGATCGTGCGCAGCACGGTCGCCTTCCTGGTGGATCCGCGCGCGGGGCCGTCGGGCGGGAGCCTGACCATCGATGGGACCGCCTCGCAGTTCGGCGCCTCCCTGGGCGGGCGGCCCTTGAGCGAGGAATGGGTGGCGCTGTGTTGGCACGGAGCGAAGCCGTTCGATCTGGTCGGCTGGCGGCTGCAAAACCAGAACGCTTCCGCGAAATATGTCTTCAAGGATCTGGTCACGAAACCGGATCGCGTGGTTCGCCTCGTCACCGGCGGCGATCCGAAGGCGGTGGCCGATGGTGTCGTCCATTGGGGCAGGGCCGTCTCGCCCTGGTCGAAGAAAATCGAGGTCGTAAGGCTGATCGATCCGCACCGCGTGCTGCGGGCGGAGTATCTGCCCGGGCCGGCGACCATCCGCAAGAGCGTGGAAAAGCCGGGCCGCGGCCAGGGAGGTGCAGGATGATCGTCGCCGCGGTGATCCCCGTTCTTCAGGCGCTGGCGGCCAAGATCGGCGCCTCCAAGGAACATCCGCTGTTGGCGCGGGGCGGTCTGGCGATCGCGTCGCGGCCCGTCTCCGACTATCTCGTCACCAAGGAACGGCTGGTCCAGAACTTCAATGTCCAGGGGGCCGACCCCGCGCGGTTTCTGTTCGACTATATCCAGACGGTCCGGCCGCGCTGGACCGACCTGAACGCCAACCCGACGCTGATGACGCAGCTGGGCGGCCTTGCGGCACAGCAGACGGCGACGCTGCAGGAAGCGGCGGGCCACTCGCAGCTTGGGGACGCCGCGGTCCTGCCCATCGCCGGCGTCAGCAAGAACGGCATCAGCAACTTCCTCTTCAGGCTCGATCTGGACCAGTCCATCGCCATCGCGGGCGGCGGCCGCGTCGTCGTCAGCCAGTTGGTCGATCAGACGGTGGGCACGAATTTCACCCTGCTCAACCCGGTGACCGACACACCGCAGCGCGCCGCCGACGCGATCATGAAGGTCCGGGCCTTCGACGACAGCGTGATCCGCTTTCTTGCGGCCGAGAAGGCGGCCGCGACTGTCGGCCGGCCGCTCGCCGACGTCATGACGATGTATCGCCAGGAAGGAGGCTTCGCCGTCTATCCGGGCTTCGACAGTGTCCTGGCCGGCGTGCCTTCGGCCACGACGACCTACGAAACCTTCCTGGGAACCCGCGTCCTGCCCGACCTCACCCATCTGATCTGGGTTGGCGATCCCACGGATCTGGATCTTTCCAGCCGCAGCGATCCCCGCATGGTCGAATATGCGACGGCGACCTGCCTCTATGTGAATCTCCAGGGCATGGATCGGCTCGGATCGATTTTTGCCAACAATGATTTCTCGACGAGCCCGCAGCCCTGGATCGATATCTTTGCCGCGATCAGCGACGCCTGGTGGGCGGGCGGCGGATTGACCTCGCGGGTGCCGGCGCTGGCCAGTGGACGACAGCGCTGGGCGCGGAGCCAGGCCGCGTTGAAGTTCAAGCGCCCGTTCCTGGCGCTGGACGGCCAGGGTCCCGATGGATTGCTGATCGCGCCGGCCGATCCGGTAACCTTCATCGCTCTGATCCTGCTGGAGGGCCTCGGATTCTATGAGAGCTTCCGGCAGTTTGCCGATGAAAGAGAGATGATCGGATCGGCCTCGTTCAGCACCGGCATGAAGTATCTCTGCTACAACAGCCAGATGGATCTCGCGCACATCCCAGCCATGATGTTGAGCGCCGCCGCGTCGGCCCAGGTCAACAGGAAGCCGCGCTATGCCGATCTGGCCGCAAGGGTCAACGCCGATGCCGGCCTGAAGGCGCTCATCAAGGAGGTCTACGACACCGCCAAGAAGACCAACCGCGCCGGCATCACCATCGCCACCTGGACGATGATGTGCCAGGAGCGGACCCTGAGCAGCGGGCCGGGCGATATGATCGTGGAGCCGCGGCTGAAGCTGTGGCTCTCGGACGATTCGAACATGCGGGCGGTGACGGACTTCATGGAGACCGCCAGCGTCAATGACTGGCCGGGCTGGGGGGAGCTGCGCAGCAACCTGTCGCGCTTCCGCCTCGCCCGCCGGTTCTTCGAGCGCGCCTTCGGCGATTATGTGCCGCTGGCCAGCCGCGCGCTGACTTAGCGAGGCGCGCCCTCAGAATTTCGTCGGATCCAGGAACCGCCTCAGCACGTTCCCCGTGATGCGCGAGACGTTGTTCCGGCCAGCCTCGTGATTGAGGGCGCCGGCCCAGGCGATCGAGCCGGTCGAGAAGACGGCGCCGCCCTCGGGCGTCTCGAAGAAGGCGAGCTCCGAGCGCACGGTCGGGCAATCGACGCCCGAGATCGCGGGGATTGTGCTGGTCACTTCCTCCGGCACCATCAGATAGACGTTCGAGTGATTCTCCGAGGCCGCCAGCACCAGCGTATGGGGCGGCGAGCCCAGCAGCCGGTCGACCGCATCGAGCTCGAGCCCCGCGGCGCCCCCGCCGACGCGTCCGAAATCGCCGATCTTCTGATCCTTGCCGATACCCTCGAAGATGAAGGCGGCGCGCGGATCGAAGCTGCCGGGGCGGCGACGGTAATAGGAGGAGACGTCGAAGCCCTGCGCGACGAAGCCCACGCCGGCCAGCATCTGCGGCGGCCGCCCGATGCGCCGCCACAGGCCGCCATATTCGCCCGAGAAGCTCATCACATATTCGCCGGGCTCCGCCTGCCAGTCGCGCACGCCATCCTCGGTGCGCCGCAGCTCGATCACGCCCGGCAGCTCGGGATGGAAGGCGATGCGCCAATAGAAGCCGTTGGCGCCGAGATACATCAGTCTTCCGCCGCGCTGCAGATAGCCCTGCAGCGCATCCAGCATCTGGGTCGAGTGATATTCGGGATGCGACCCGGTCAGCACCACCGGATAGCGCGAGAGCAGGTTCAGCCCGTCGCGATGGAGATCCTCGTCGGTCGCGATGTCATACTCGAAACCCTGGGTCTCCAGCCATCCGAGGATGTCGAGATCGGCCGCGAACTGCCAGGGGCCGGTGCCGCCGGGCCCGACCCAGCTGGTCGAATGGCCGGGGCGGATATTCAGCGTCGGGCGCAGCCGGGAGGAGATCGACACGCCGGAACCGTCCTCATGCGTGTCATAGAAGGAATAGGCATATTCGCGATGCTGATTGAGGAAGAGATCCTCCGGCCCCAACCCCGAGGCATGGCCCGCGCCCTGCTCGCCCAGCGCCCCGTCGAAGCTCTGCCGCTCATTGATATAGGCCATGTAGCTGCAGGTCGGGACCAGGAACAAGGCGCGCGGCTTGCCCTTGCCTGCGTCCGGCTTGGCGCGCACGAAGAAGGGGATGCGCTCGATCTCCTCGCCCGCCGTCAGCCGCATCGCATAGATGCCGCTCGGCAGATCCGCGGGCAGGGTGAGGTCGAAATCCTTCTGCCAGCCGGCGTCGTAGAGATCGTTCTCGTGGAAATGGATGGCGCCATAATGTTCGGGCGCCTGGGTCCAGTCGCGCACGGTGCCGTCCCAGTTATGGCCCTTCATGGCGCGGGTCGGCAGGTTGCGCACCACGCCATGATGGCGCGCATCGGAAAGATCCTCGATCCGCGCGGAAGAAATCGCGCGCGAGAAATCCCAGAATCCGATCAGGTCGGGGCGCAATCTTGCCGGCAGGCTTTGTGCCTGGAGCTGCTCGATCGCCGCCGGATCGAGTGCCCGCGAGGCCAGCCGCGGCGCCTCGATCTTCCCATTGTAGCGGGCGATGGCGCGCGGCCGGCGATCGCTCGCGGTCTCGACCAGGCCCGCCATGGTGAGCGGCCTGCCATTGTCGATGGCGATCGCGCCCAGATGGATGTCCGTCGCGACCGCGGCGCGGTCCGTCGCCTTGGCATAATGGGCGAGGGGCTGCTGCTGCAGGGTGACGGCGCCGCTCACCGTATCGTAGCTGGCCGAGAGCCAGTACCATTCGCGCACCAGGAGCTTCGTCTTGGTCGAGATCGTGGCGGTGCGGCCTTCGCGGTCGCCCAGCTCGAGCGTCAGCGTGCCGTCGGCGCCGATCGCCAGCAGGAAGCCCGCGCGCTTCGCCTCGTCCCATTTGCCGAAGAGGGCCTGGCGGCCCCGGCCCGGCGTGGTCGGCCAGGCAAAGAGGGCGATGGTGAAGCTCTTGAGCCGCTGCAACACGACACTGTCCGCGATCTCGGCATAGGAGCCCGCATGGATCTCCTGCCGGCGCGCCGGGTAGTCGCGATTGGCCTCGTTCGGAACGACGCGCTCGTTATGGCCCGGCGCCGAGATATCGCCCGAGAGCCGCATCAGTTCGGCGCGATAGCGCTCAGGGCCAAAGCTCGAGGCCATGAAGGACAGGGTATCGCCGGGGGCGGCCGTCCAGCGGTCCGCATAGCCGACCAGGGTGCGCGTCGGCAGGCCCTTCGCGTCGCGCGTCACGAGCCGACCTCGCCGGTCAGCGTCTCGCCGGTGGCGCGCAGCCAGCGCAGCTTGAAGATGGCCCATTCGGCGGCGGCCGGATCGGTATAGCGCATGTCGGAGACGAGCTCAGGCGGCTTGCCGCGCTCGCCCGACATCGTCGCGATCATCCATTCGCGCTTCGGCTGGGTCGTGATCAGCGTATAGCGCCCCGCCAGCGGCTCGGCCCGCAGCCGATTGAGGATGAGCTGGAGATCGGGGCTATGACGCCCGAAAGGCTGCTGCCGGAACTCTTCGACGAGATCCTTGCGGGCGGGGTCGATCGGCAACATGGGTGGAATTTTCCTCGGGCGGCAGGAAGAGCGCGGGCGATTACAGAGGGATTCGTGCGGGCGGTCAACGCGGGGCTGTGAAGAACCTGTCCCCCTGAGGGGGGAGGGGATAAAAGTTCGTGCGTGAAGCGCGTCCGCTACTTCCTCGTTGCCGCGGCACGGATCGCGGTTCGAGGCTTGTCGGAGAGAAGTGAGGCGATCGCATCGGCATCGGCGGGCGAGGCCGGGGTGAAGACGACCATGCTGAGCCCGTCCGCGCCGTCGACGGCGAAGGTCGAGTATTCGAGGGAGAGCAGTCCGGCCAGCGGATGATGGAGGCGCTTCAGCCCGCCCCAATGGCTGCGCAAATCATTCTCGACCCAGAGCCGGCGGAAGTCGGCGCTGGCCGCCTGCAGCTCGGCCGCGAGCGCGAGGGCTTCGGCGCTGCCGCCGGCGCGTGCGACGTCGAGGCGGAAGACCGAGATCGCGAAGCGTGCATTCTCCTCCCAATCGGGCAGCTTGGCGTGGGCGGCGCGGGTGCCGAACAGGAGCCTCAGCACATTGCGCTCCGGGACCGGCAGCGCGGCATAGTCGGCGAGCACGGCCGCAGCCGCGGCGGTCCAGGCCACGATATCCCAGGTCGGCGTCTTGACGATGGCGGGGCTGGTGCCGAGGGCGTCGAGCACCCGCTGCAGGGC
>NZ_JBOHKS010000089.1:0-11189 GCF_050729195.1 Hypericibacter sp. | reverse complement strand
CTGTTCCTGTCCTCGCTCGCCGGCAGAACCTGAAGCCGGCCGGGCGGCCCGAACAAAAACGCCCGGAAGCGGGAGCTTCCGGGCGCTGCAGCCAGCTGCGATGCAGCTGGCTTGGTTAGTTGCGGTTGCCGAACAGGCGCAACATCATCAGGAACAGGTTGATGAAGTCGAGATAGAGGTTGAGGGCGCCCATGATCGCCTTCTTGCCGGCGATGTCGGCCCCGTCGAGCGCGCTATAGATCGACTTGATCTTCTGGGTGTCGTAGGCGGTCAGGCCGGTGAAGACCAGCACGCCGATCACCGAGATCGCGAAGCTCAGCGCCGAGCTCGCCAGGAAAATATTGACGATCGAGGCGATGACGACGCCGATCAGGCCCATGATCAGGAACGAGCCGATTGCGGTCAGGTCGCGCTTGGTGGTGTAGCCATAGAGGCTCATCGCCGCGAAGGTGCCGGCCGTGATGAAGAAGACGCGGGCGATCGAGGTCCCGGTATAGACCACGAAGATATAGCTGAGCGACACGCCCATCAGTGCGGCGAAGGCCCAGAACACCGCTTGTGCTGCGCCCATCGACATCTTGGCGATGCGGAAGCTGAAGACCATCACCAGAACCAGCGGGGCGAACATGACGACCCACGCCAGCGGCGTGCCGTAGACGACTTGGTAGAAGGACGGGTTGGTGCCGATGACATAGGCGATGATGCCCGTCACAGCCAAGCCGCCGGTCATGTAGTTGTAGACGCGCAACATGTACGCCCGCAGCCCGACATCGATGTCGGCGGTGGCGGCCTGCGCGCGCGTCATCAGACGCGGATCGGGTCCCATAGCCATGGCGTTTCGTTCCCTCCTGGGTGTAGCCACTAAACTCGCTCTCCAATATTGGAGCGGCGGCCCCGGGTTTCAATAGAAATCAAAGGGCTATTCAACCCTTTGGCAGGCACTCTAAATTCGGCCCGAAAACGGCCCCCGGCTTGACCTTGGGGGCCCCCGGCGGCCATAAAAGCGCCCGCCCGGAGCCTTCCGGCGGCGCGAAAACCCGGAGCGATCATCCGGTTTCGCGCGAGTAAACCGCGTTTTTGACCCCTGAAGAGCCCTTCCAGACCCATGAATCGCATTTTTTCCGGCGTCCAGCCCACCGGTAACCTGCATCTCGGCAATTATCTGGGTGCGATCCGCAACTGGGTCCGGCTGCAGGACCAGTTCGACTGCATCTTCTGCATCGTCGACCTGCATGCGATCACCGTCTGGCAGGAGCCGGCCGAGCTGCGCAAGAGCACCCGGGAGGTGGCCGCCGCCTATATGGCCGCCGGCATCGACGGGCAGAAGCACATCATCTTCAACCAGAGCCAGGTGCCGGGCCATTCGCAGCTCGCCTGGATCTTCAACTGCGTGGCGCGGCTGGGCTGGCTCAACCGCATGACCCAGTTCAAGGAGAAATCCGGCAATGCCCGCGAGAACGCGTCGGCCGGGCTCTATGTCTATCCGAACCTCATGGCCGCCGACATCCTGCTCTACAAGGCGACCCATGTGCCGGTGGGCGAGGACCAGAAGCAACATGTCGAGCTCGCGCGCGACATCGCGCAGAAATTCAACAACGACTTCGGGGTCCAACTTTTCCCGCTGCCCGAGCCCATGATCCAGGGCCCGGCCACGCGCGTCATGTCGCTGCGAGACGGCACCAAGAAGATGAGCAAATCCGATCCCTCGGATATGAGCCGCATCAACATGACCGACGATGCCGAGCTGGTGGCGCAGAAGATCCGCAAGGCCAAGACCGATCCCCATCCGCTGCCGGGACCCGAGGCGCTGGGAGCGGACGGCCATGTGAAGGACGAGCTGTTCGCGGCCCGACCCGAGGCCTTCAATCTGCTGGGCATCTATGCCGCGCTCTCCGACCGGCCTTTGGCTTCGGTGCTGGCGGAGTTCGAGGGCAAGGCCTTCTCGGCCTTCAAGCAGGCCCTGACCGATCTGGCGGTCGAGACCCTGGGGCGGATCGGGGCTGAGATGAAGCGGCTCCTGGCCGAGCCTTCGGAGATCGACGCGGTGCTGCGTCATGGCGCCGAGCGGGCCCGCGCGCTCTCGGCCCCGATCCTGAAGGAAGTCGAGGACCTGGTCGGCTTCCTGCGGCCTTGAGGCAAGGGCGCCGACTATTGGAGTGCCTCGGGACCGGGCTTGCCGGCTTCCGGTCCGCGCCTCATCTGATAGCGTCTGACCTCAGCGCCTGGACCGGACCTCCGCGATCCTGGCCCGGCGAAACCCCAGCAGCCAATCGGAGTGCCGGATGAGCGAGAACGATCCTCTCCTGAACGACCCGCTGCTGGACGAACCCAAGGTGCGCCGACGCTGGTGGAAGCCCTCGGTCGATCGGCGCCGGATCCTGCGCTGGAGCTTCCGCGGGGTCGTGGCGCTCCTGATCGTCGCCGCCCTCTATTACCCGGTCGGCATGCTGATCGTGCATAAGATCGACGACAATCCCGACTTCCAGGCGCCGGCGACGCCGGAGGGGGCCAGCCGGGCGGTGGCACTCGCCGCCGCGCTGGTCGACCGCGAGGTCGGGCAATATGGCTGGCCCTCGAACGATCCCTTCTTCATGCCGGGCTGGGCGCTCGACAATATGCCGAACTATCAGCAAGGCATCATCGCGGCCCTGGCGCGCTTCTCCACGGAAATGAGAGACCAGATCGGCCGCGTGCGCGGCACCAGCCAGGTCGACCCCGATCTGGAGAAAGCCGCGGGCCAACTGAGCTTTTCGCCCACGGTGTGGGTCTTCGATTTCTCCACCTCCTGGGTCCCGACTACGTCCTCCAACCAGCAATATCTCGCTGCCGCCAAGACGCTGAGGAACTTCAATCTTCGCCTCTCCCAAGGCCAGGCGGTGTTCGAGCGCCGGGCCGACAATCTCCAGAGCACCATCGATCGCATCGCGGCCGATCTGGGCTCGGCCTCCGCCGTTCTCGACAAGCAGGTCGAGGAACATTCGGGCGACTGGGTCGATTTCCAGGCCGACGACATCTTCTACGCGACCAAGGGCCGGCTCTATGCCTATGGGCTGCTGTTGCGCGATCTCGGCACCGATTTCGCACCGGTCATCGCCGAGCGCAATCTCAAGGCCACCTGGGACCAGATGGTGGAGACGTTCCGCGTCGCGGCCTTGCTCGATCCGCTGGTGGTGGTGAACGGCCGCCCCGACGCCTTCCTGCGGCCGAGCCACCTGGCCGCGCAGGGCTTCTTCCTGCTGCGCGCCCGCACCCAGCTGCGCGAGATCTCCGCGATCCTGCAGAAGTAAGCGGCTTCTTCTGCCGGGCTCCCCTGCCTCCTTGGTCATGCCGGCCTTCACCGGAATGACGAAAGAGTAGATAGCCCCACAGAATTTCTCCCTCGGAAAGACGAGGCTGATGGGTGCAGCCCCATCGCATCGTCGGGACGGCGCTGATGGCCCGCGCGAAAAGTCCCGCCGAGGCTTTCCACAGCCTGCGACACCTGTGTAATCTCCAGTGAAATCGAGGGCTTCGCCCGATTCGGCAGGGGTTCGCTGGAACCGGGCGTCAGGGCTCTGGATTCGCGCCCGATTCCGCGTTGGTGAGTTCCGAGCTCCAGCCATGCAGATTTACCTGCCGATCGCCGAGATGTCGCTCGACATCTTCATGTTGCTGGCGCTCGGCACAGGCGTGGGTTTTCTCTCCGGCATGTTCGGCGTCGGCGGCGGCTTCCTGTTGACGCCGCTCCTGATCCTCATCGGCGTGCCGCCGGCGGTCGCGGTCGCGACGCAGGCCAACCAGGTGGTCGCGTCTTCCGTCTCGGGCGTGCTCGGCCATTGGCGGCGCGACAATGTCGATTTCAAGATGGGCTTCGTGCTGCTGATCGGCGGCTTCGTCGGCTCGACCGTCGGCGTGCTGCTGTTCGGCCTCTTGAAACGCTTGGGTCAGATCGATCTGGTGATCGGGCTGTTATACGTCATCCTGCTGGGCCTGATCGGCACGCTGATGATGATCGAGAGCCTCGGCAGCATCCTGCGCCGGCGCAATCACATCGTGGCGCCGCGCAAGCTGCATCAGCATATCTGGCTGCATGGCCTGCCCTTCAAAGTGCGCTTCCGCAAATCGCGGCTCTATATCAGCGCGATCCTGCCGGTGGCGGTCGGGTTCTTCGTCGGCATCATGTCGGCGCTGATGGGCGTGGGCGGCGCCTTCATCCTGGTGCCGGCGATGATCTATATCCTCGGCATGCCGACCATGGTGGTGGTCGGCACCTCCCTGTTCCAGATCATCTTCGTCGCCGCGAACGTGACCCTGCTGCAATCGGTGCAGAACCAGACGGTCGATGTGGTGCTGGCGCTGGTGCTGACGGTCGGCGGCGTGATCGGCGCGCAGATCGGCAGCCGCGTGGTGCAGAAGCTTCCGGCCGAGCAGATCCGCGTGCTGCTGGCGGCCCTCGTGCTGGTCGTCGGCGTGGTGCTGGCCTGGGAGCTGGTGGCGACGCCCAAGAACATCTATTCGATCACGCTCGTGGGGACATCGTCATGAGCCCCGCGCTGCGCGTCCGGACCGCGGCCCTGCTGCTGATGGCGCTCTTCGCGCTCGGCGGCTCGCAAGCGCGGCCGGCGTTGGCCGCTCCCTTGATCGCCGATCTGTCGAACCATCTGATCGCGATCACCACGGGCTTTGCCGGCACCGACGTGCTGATGTTCGGCGCCACCGACGGGCCCGGCGACATCATCGTGACGGTGCGCGGTCCGTTGAGCGACGTCTCGGTCCGGCGCAAGGAACGGGTCGCGGGCATCTGGGTCAATCGCGATACCCTCACCTTCGGCCTGGTGCCGAGCTTCTATGCGGTCGCGAGCAGCCGGCCGGTCGAGGAGCTGCTCTCGCCCGAGCTGCTGCAGCGCCAGCAGGTCGGTCCCAACAACATCGCCGTCATCCGCCCGGACTCGAAGCCGACCAAGGTCGAGGCCTTCCGCCAGGCGCTCTTCAAGGTCAAGGAAGAGCAGGGGCTCTATGCGACGACGCTGGGGCGGGTGAGCTTCCTCGGCAACCAGCTGTTCCGCACCGAGCTGCGCTTTCCTTCGAACGTGCCGATCGGCAATTATCTGGTCGAGGTCATGCTGATCCGCGACGGCAAGCTGGTCAGCGCCCAGACCACGCCGCTGGTCATCAGCAAGACCGGCGTGGGCGCCGAGCTCTATCAGTTCGCACATACCCAGTCGCTGGCCTATGGCGTCTGTGCGATTCTGGCCGCCCTGTTGCTCGGCTGGTTCGCCTATCTCATCTTCCGCAAGATCTGATCGGGAGGAGCTTCCCATGACCGCATCCGCCGAACCACCCGCCAAGCCGCCCAGTACCGAGGCCGCACCGGCCGAAGCCCCCCGGGCGCAGGGCCGCGTCTTCCTGGTGGTGGTGGACGAATCGCCCGAGCTCAAGGTGGCCCTGCTCTATGCCTGCCGGCGCGCGCAGAAGACCGGCGGGCGCGTCGCCCTGCTTCATGTCGCCGAGACCGGCGATTTCCAGCAATTTTTCGGCGTCGGCAAGGTGATGGCGCAGGAGACGCGCCAGGCGGCCGAGGCGCTGATGCAGAAGATGGCGGCCGAGGTCTATCGCCTGTCCGGCGCCATGCCGGTGCTCTATTTGCGTGAAGGCGACCGGCGCGACGAGCTCATCAAGCTGATCAACGAGGAGCCCTCGATCTCGATCCTGGTGCTGGGCGCCTCGACCAATTCGAAGGGGCCGGGCCCGCTGGTCTCGGCCTTGAGCGGCAAGTTCGTCGGCAAGCTGCGGGTGCCGCTCACGATCGTGCCGGGCAATCTCTCGGACCAGGATATCCAGAGCATCGCCTGAGGAGCGCCAGGGAGTTGTTCCGGCCGGGCCGGCCCGAACTCGTCATCTTCGATTGCGACGGCGTCCTCGTCGACAGCGAGGTCATCGCCTGCCGGGTCCTGTCCGAAAGTCTCGCGGAGGCCGGCATCGTCATTACGGCCGACGACATCGCCGAGAATTATGTAGGCTTAAGTGCCGCGACGATCTTCGCGGATATCGAGCGGCGAACCGGCCGGCGCGTGCCGGCGGATTTCGCAGCGCTCACGCGGCCCCGGCTCGAGGCGGCCTTCGCGGCGGATCTGAAGGCGATGCCTGGCGTCGCGGCGGCGCTCGCCTCGATCGCAACCAAGGTCTGCGTCGCTTCCAGCAGCGGGCCGGCGCGGCTGCGCCATTCGCTGACCCTGACCGGGCTGATCGATCGCTTCAGTCCGCATATCTTCAGCGCCGAGCAGGTCGCGCGCGGCAAGCCCGCGCCCGATCTCTTTCTGCTCGCGGCCGAGACGATGGGGGTGCGGCCGGACGCCTGCTGGGTGATCGAGGACAGTCTCGCCGGGATCGAGGCGGCGCGCGCGGCCGGCATGACGGCGATCGGTTTCACCGGTGGCTCGCATTGCCGCAGCGATCATGGCGAGCGGCTGCGTCGTGCCGGTGCCGCGCGCATCCTGGCGAGGATGGATGAATTGAAGGGACTGCTGGCGACAGCATCGCGCTGACGCCGTCTGAGTCGCTCAGGGCAGGCCGAAGATTTCCTGCGGGACCTCGATGCCCTTGAGCGGATGCAGGCCGAGCGTCTTCAGGCGCGAGCCGCAGGGCGAGGCGAAGGGCCGCGAGGTCAGGAGCGTGCGGTCGAGCTCGGGGCAGAGCGATTCGATCCGGGTCACCAGATTGACCGCGGGCCCGATCACGGTGAAATCGAGCCGCGTCGCGGCGCCGATATTGCCATACATCACCGGTCCATGATGCAGCCCCAGCCCGATCTTGAGCTCGGGCTTGCTGGCGCGCTCGCGCACCTTGTTGAGCTCTTCGAGATCCAGGAGCGCGCGTTCGGCGGCCGTCAGCGCGTCGCGGCAGGCCCGGTCGCGATCGAGATCGTCGCGCATGGGAAAGATCGCCAGCATGGCGTCGCCGACGAATTTGAGGATCTCGCCGCCCATCGCTTCGACCGGCTGGGCCATGCAGCCGAAATAATCGTCGAGCAGCTCGACGATCTGGTCGCGCTCGAGCCGGTCGCTCAATTGCGTGAAGCCGCGCAGGTCGCAATACCAGAGGGCGGCCGCCAGCGTGGTCGCCTCGCCGCGGCGGATCGAGCCGGTGAGCACGCGCCGTCCGGCCTCGCGGCCGAGATAGGTGTCGAGCAGGGTCGCGGTGGTGCGGCGCTGATGCAGCACCTCGATCGTCACGCTCAGCGCCGGCACCAGATCCTGGATCATCGTCAGGTCCTGGTCGGTAAATCCACCGGGCGTCCGGCTCGCCCAGGAGATGCCGTGAACCTCGCCCTGGCTGAACTTCATCGGCGTGACGAGATAGTCGGTGAAACCCTCGCGCTTGAGATCATGCAGGATCGGGTAGTCGAACGCGCTCTCCGGCCCTTCGAGCCGGCGGCGGATCGTGAGCGCGGTGTTGTAGCAGGCCGCGAGCGGGCTGCGCGCGAAGGCGTCGGAGATCGCGGTCTCATGGCCGTAGAGCGTCTCTTCGATCGGATGATCCGGCGTCCAGAGCACGCGTAAACCCGCGACCTGCGGATGAAGGGCGCGCAGATGGATGCCGACGCGCGCCAGATGCACGCCCGCGGCGACCAGGCGCCGGGCCATGCCGTCGAGCAGCTCGCCGGGGTCGGCGCTGTGCCGGCCTTCCTCGAGCAGCCAGCGTTCGATGGCTGCGGTCATGCAGCGCCGTCGCCGAGCCGGCTGACCTCGTCGGGCAGGCCGAACACGGCCTGGGCCCCATGCACGCCCGGCACCTCGAAGCGCCCGAGCGGCACCATCTCGATGCCGCAGGGCGAGGCGAAACGCTCGGAAGCGACGAGGCGTCGCCCGAGCTGGCGGCAAAGCCGCTCGAGCCGCGTCGTCAGATTGACGGCATGGCCGATGACCGTGAAATCGAGCCGGTCGGGAGCGCCGATATTGCCGTACATGACGGTGCCGGTATGAAGCGCCAGCCCGACCTCGAGCGTCGCCTCGCCCGCCTCGCGCCGGCGCAGATTGAGCTCGTCGAGCGCCATCAGCGCCTGACGCCCCGCCTTGAGCGCCGTGCGGCAGGCACGATCACGATCCAGATCGTCTGCGATCGGGAAGATCGCGAGCATGGCGTCGCCGATGAATTTCAGCACCTCGCCGCCGAGCGCCTGAACGGGGGCGGCCATGCAGCCGAAATAATCGTTGAGCAGCTCGATCACCTGATCGGGCGCCATGCTCTCGCTCAGCGCCGTGAAGCCGCGCAGGTCGCAATAGAAGATCGCGGCGGCCATGGTCACGCCGGCGCCGCGCCGGATCTGGCCCTGCAGCACACGCTGTCCGGCGTCATGGCCGAGATAGGTGTCGAGCAAAGTCGAGGCGATGCGTTTGATCTCGCGCACCTCGAGGGCGATCGTGAAGATCGGCAGCAATCCCTTGAAGTAGGCGATCTCCTGCGCGGTGAAGCCGCCGGGCCGGTCGCTCGCGATCGCCAGCGTGTTGATGGTGCCGCTGGTGAACAGGATCGGCAGCGCCAGATAATCGGTGACGCCCTCGGCCTTCAGATCCTTCAGGATCGGGAAGTCGATCGGTGCCGCCGGGTCCTCGATCCGCCGGCGCAGCTCGCTGACGTGGCGCTCATGGAGCAGGCGGATGGGGCTGTCGAGATAGGCGGGCTCCTCATAGATGCCATGCTCGCGCGGGACGATCTTGATCTGGTCGCGGTTGCGCCACCAGTGGAAGCCCTGGGCGGCGACCTGCGGATGCAGGGTGCGCACGCTGACGAAGAAGCGGAACAGCGGGAAGCCGCTATCGGCCAGGCGGCGGCAAAACCCCTCGATCAGCCCCTCGCTCGACTTCTGCTCGCGCCCGTCGATCAGGAGCCAATGCGCGACCGGGTCGGCGCAAGGGGCGGGGGCCGCGAGGGAGGCCTGGAGTGCGTCGGTCAAGGTCTGGGACATGGAAGCTTCGGCATAGACCCCGGGGTTCGCGTCGGTCAAGAAATCCACCATGGCAGGACCGGCCTAGCGGATGTGGGTGGCGGCGGCGGGCGCGACAATGGGGCGCGTGCAACCGCCCCCCGGCCCTATATCCGCAAGCCATCACGGGTTTTGAGGTTAAGGCCACGAAACCACGACCAGAATGTGGTTGAACCCGGCGCGGCAATCGACCATTTATCGGAGCAGACAGCTAGGTTATTCACCTCGCGCCCGAGGAGGCGCCCAGCCCATGTTCATTCAGACCGAGCAGACCCCCAATCCGGCCACGCTCAAGTTCCTGCCGGGCCGCGACGTGATGGGCGATGGCACCGCCAATTTCCCCACCCGCGAGACGGCCGACCGCTCGCCCCTGGCGCAGCGGCTGTTCCAGATCGAGGGCATCACCGGCCTCTTCTTCGGCTCCGATTTCGTCACGGTCACCAAGGCCGAGGACCAGGAATGGAGCCTGATGAAGCCGGCCATCCTCGGCGTCATCATGGAGCATTTCGTCGCCGGCAAGCCGGTCATGGCCGAAGGCATCGCCGCGCCGGCCGAAGCCGAGGTCGCGGGCGAGGATGAAGAGATCGTGTCCCAGATCAAGGACCTTCTCGACACGCGCGTGCGCCCCGCCGTGGCCCAGGATGGCGGCGACATCATCTTCCGCGGCTTCGAGGAAGGCGTCGTCTATCTGCATATGCAGGGTTCCTGCGCCGGCTGCCCGAGCTCGACCGCCACGCTCAAGATGGGCATCGAGAACATGCTGAAGCATTACGTGCCCGAGGTCGTCGCGGTCGAAGCGGTGCCGTAAGCGCCGGACGCATAGCCGATCCAGATTTCAAGCGCGCCGGTTCATTCCGGCGCGTTTTTGTTTTTGGGGATGACGATGGGCGCGCGTCGACGGCACGCAAATCTTGATGCGCCGCGGTCCCGTCACTCCACCGGGATCGGGTCCAGCGGCCGCGGCATCAATTCGCGGCCCGGGGGCAGCGCGGAATCGCTGTAGACCGGATAGTTTCGCGAATTGAACAATTGGTAATGCCACCATTCATTGCGATAGAAGTCCCAATGGGCGGCGGTCATGATGCCCAAAAGAATTGCACGGTTGCGCTGCGCCTCGACCGAGACGTCAGTGCGCGCATGATGGGCAATCGGGCGGAACTCGTCGAAGCCGGTGCCCATCTCGAGCTCGCGGCCCGCGGTGTCGAGCAGGGTCACGTCGACGGCGACGCCGCGCGAATGGGGCGAGCCCCGCCGCGGATCGGCGAGGAATTCCGGATTGGGATCCTTCTTCCACAAGGCCCATTGCGCTTCGCTCGGACGGAAGGCGTCGAAGATCTTGAAGCGGTAGCCCAGCGCGCGCGCCAGCTCGATCGCGCGCGCCAGCGCGTCGGCCGCATCGCGATGCAGGTAGCAGCGCGGATAGGCATAGATCGGCTTGCCGGTGATGTTGTTGGCCGTGGCATAGGCCAGCTCGATCTCGACATCCCACTCGGGCGGCTTGATTTCGACCAGATCCATAGGCTCTCTCTCGGCTTATCGCGTCATTTGTCGCAAGATGGCGTCGCCGCCATAGCTATCAGGAATTGGAGTTTCCGGAAATCCGCATGAGCGCGATTGTGACCGCATCGGTGCCTGACGCCGCCGCCGGACCCGAAAGGCCGGCCGGCGTGCCGCATGCCCTGACCCTGGCACCGATCGCGAATCCGACGCTCCTGGCCCTCGACTGCACCGGCAATGCCTGTTCGGTGGCGGTTTGGCGCGAGGGCGCGCTCGCGGCCCATCGGCTGGCGGAGATGACGCGCGGCCATGGCGAAAGGCTGCTGCCGATGGTGGCCGATGTCATGAAGGCGGCCTCGCTCGATATGGCGGCCCTCGATGCCATCGCCGTCACGGTCGGTCCCGGCAGCTTCACCGGCCTGCGCATCGGTCTCGCCGCGGCGCGCGGGCTGGGGTTGGCGCTGGCGCGGCCGATCGCCGGCATCACCAGCTTTCTCGCCGTCGCCGCTTCACTGCCGCCGGCCCTGCGCGAGGGCCGTGAGATTCTGGTGGCGATCGACAGCAAGCGCGACGACGTCTTCCTGCAGCGATTCGATCCGGCATTGCGCGCGCTGGCACCGGCAAGGCTGATGACAGTATCGGAGATGATCGCCGGATTGCCGCCGGGACCGCTGCTGCTCGCGGGCGATGGCGTGACGCTGTTGGCGCCGTCGCTGCCGCGCGATCGCGA
>NZ_JBOHKS010000088.1:0-3689 GCF_050729195.1 Hypericibacter sp. | reverse complement strand
GAAATTGCGGATCAGCTTCGCGCCGTCGGGCGTGTGCATCACCTCGGGATGGAACTGCACGCCATACATCTTGCGCAAATCGTCGGCGATCGCGGCGAAGGGCGCGTTCTCGCTCACCGCCACGGTGCGGAAGCCCGGCGGCAGCCGCACCACCTTGTCGCCATGGCTCATCCAGACCTGGTGTTTCTCGCCGGGATTCCAGAGCCCCTCGAAGAGATCGCAGGCCTCCTTGATCTCGAGCATGGCGCGGCCAAACTCGCGGGCCTCGCCGCGCTCGACCTTGCCGCCGAGCTGCTCGCAGATCGCCTGCTCGCCATAGCAGATGCCGAGCACCGGCGCGCCGAGCTCGAACGCCTCCTGCGGCGCCTTGGGCGCGTCGCCCTCATAGATCGAGGCGGGGCCGCCCGACAAGATCACGCCCTTGGGCTTGAAGTTCTTGATGCGCTCGGGCGCGGCATTGAAGGGCAGGATCTCGCAATAGACCCCCGCCTCGCGCACGCGCCGCGCGATGAGCTGGGTGACTTGGGAACCGAAATCGAGGATCAGGATACGGTCGGTCATGATGTGATCAAGCAGGGTGGCCTTTCAGCGGAAGGCGCGCATCATTCCCGGTTCGAACCCGTGTCGCAAGCGGCGATGAGGGCGCGGATGTCGCGCCAGCCATAGGCCGTTTCCCGCGGCGTGCAGTCGGCCATAAGCACTTGTCCGGACGCGACGATTTCGCCGCCGATCCGGGCGAAGAAAGGCCGGTTGGGATTGTCCTGGAAACACCAGACGAGGAGCCGCTCGGCGCCGTCGGCCGCCAGGCGGACGGCGAGCGCACTCACGAGTCGCCGGCCCCAGCCCTTCCGCTGCCAGTCGGGCGCCAGATAGATGGTGTAGATCTCGGCGCATTTGCGCTCGGCCGGGCCGTCGATGGCGCCCTCGATCGGGCCCTCATGCGGCCGCACCGGTCCGCCGGCGGCGAAGCCCACCACCCGGTCGGCCGCCTCGAGCACGACGGCATGGCAGCCCTTCTTCTCGCGGGCGAGCTTGCGGCGCCAGGTCTGCCGGCGCCAATGCTCGTCGCGCGCCGCGATCGCGTCGGGCGGCAGGAAGCCCGCATAGCAGCGCCGCCAGCCCTCGGCATGGATCTCGGCGATGGAATCGGCGTCGACGAGATCGGCCTCGCGCAGGCGGGTGGTGGATTTCTTGAGGACGGGGCCCTTCATGCCCCGGAGCCTATCATGGCCCCGGGCGCTTTACGCGCGGCGGCTTCGGTCGCCGCGGCAGGCCGGCGGCAGGATGGACAGATCGGGCCAGCCATAGGCGATCTCGGGAAGCGCCACCTGCCAGAGCTTCTCCTCGCGCTCGCCGATGCGCTCGCCGCCCATCGCCTCGTAGAAGAAGCGCGAGGGGTTCTGCGCCAGCACCCAGAGGAAGGCGCCGGTCCGGCCGCTGCGCTTCAGCCAGCGCAGCGAGGAACAGAGCAGGCGCCTGCCGATGCCCTGCTCCTGCCAGTCGGGATGGACATAGAGCGTGTGGATCTCGCCATCGATCCCGAGCGCGCCATTGTCGGCGCGCCCGCAGGAAGCGAAGCCCACCAGCCCGACCTGGGGCATCTCGGCCACCAGCACGACCTCGCCGGTCTGGGGCCGCAGCAGCATGCGCCGCCATTGCGACGCCTTGCCGTCGGCCGACATCTCGACCAGCACCTGGTCGGGCACGATGCCCGCATAGGTCGCGCGCCAGGTCTCGACATGGACGCGCCCGATGGAGCGTGCGTCGGCCGGGCCGGCGCGCCGGATCCGAAGTTCATCGATCATGGACATCAAAATGTAAGGGCGGACGGATTCTGTCAAACGGGGTTGAACGGAGCTCGGGCTGATGCCCTTGCAATCATCCGTCACGGTGAAAGAGGTCCACGCCCCCTCCCCTTGCGGGAGGGGCCGTGGTTTTGTGTGATCCCCCAACCACCCCAGCAATGCCGCGATTCCGCCGCGATCCCACCCTGTCCCCGCCATCACACGGGGGTCCCCTATCCCGCGTTCGCACCAGAACGCTTCCAGGGGACCCCATCCATGACCGACATCGCACCCAGGCTGCCCGGACTTTCCGGCTGGCTCGGACGGCTTGCCTTCAATCTTCATATCGCCGGCATCGTGGTGATCGCGCTGTTGCTGCTGATCCCGCTCTCGACGGTGCGCGACCTGATCAATGAGCGCTCATACCGGCAGCATGAGGTCGAGGCCGGGATCGCCAGCGAATGGGGCGGTGTCCAGACCCTGGTCGGGCCGATCCTCAAGGTGCCCTACCGGGTCAAGGCCCTGCCCAACCAGCCCGAACGCATGTCGGCCGCTTATTACCTGCCGCAGACCTTGGACGCCCAGCTCAGCTTCACCACCGAGATGCGCTATCGCGCGGTGTTCGAGATCCCGGTCTATCGCGCGCAAGGGCGCCTGGTGGGCGCGTTCCCGCCGCCCTCGACCCTGCCCGTCCCGCCGGACGCGACCGCCATGCTCTGGGACCAGGCGCTGCTGCTGATGGGTGTGGGCGATCTCACCGGCATCGACAGCGACCCGGCGCTCAAATGGCTGGGCCAGCCGGTCGCCTTCACGCCCGGCAGCAGCGTCCCCGCCATTCCCGGCATGCAGGCGCCCCTGCCCACGCTCTCGCTCACCGACACCGATCCGCTGCCCTTCTCGATCGACCTCACCTTGCGCGGGACCGACCGGCTGCAGCTGGTGCCGGTGGGCGCCACCTCGTCCTTCACCCTCACGGGCGACTGGCCGCATCCGGGCTTCATCGGCGGCGCGCTGCCGGCCGAGCGCGACGTGACCAAGACCGGCTTCACCGCGCATTGGACGCTCTCTTATCTCGCGCGCGGTTTCCCGCAGCATTGGACCGAGGCGACCGAGATCCCGCCCGCGAACAACCAGGGCTACGATTCCAGCTACGACAACGACCGCAACGGCATCGCCGCGGCAATGAGCGCGTCCTCGGTCGGCATGACGCTGATCCAGCCGGTCGATTTCTATCATGTGAGCGAACGGGCCGCGAAGTTCGGCTTCCTGTTCGTCGCGGCGATGTTCGGCACGGTGTTCGTGATCGAGCTCGCCAGCGGCAAGCGCGTCCATGTGGTGCAGTATCTCCTCATCGGCGCGGCGCTGGCGCTCTTCTTCTGCCTGCTGCTCGCGCTCTCCGAGGTGATCGGCTTCACGCCGGCCTATCTCGTCGCCGCGGTCATGACCACGGGCCTCATCGGCGCCTATCTCGGCCATATCGCGCAAAGCCTGCGCAAAGGGGCGATCGGCGCCGGCGTGCTCGCCGGGCTCTATGGCTATCTCTATGTGCTGCTGCAGCTCGAGGACATGTCGCTGCTGGCGGGCGCGCTCGGGCTGTTTGCGAGCTTGGCCGCCTTCATGTGGTTCACGCGCAAGGTGGACTGGTTCCGGCTGGCGCCAACGGCGGCGAATGAGCTGCTGGGGACGGGAGGAAAAACGGAAGCGCCGCTGCCTTCGTGAAGAGGCCCCCTCCCTACCCTCCCCCGCAAGGGGGGGAGGGCTGGAAAAATGGATCCACGCCCCCTCCCCTTGCGGGCTACCGGATTCACACATCTCTGCCGCCGATTCAAATCGGAAAGAATCGCGACCCCGCCCGATTCTTTTCGGAATCGGGAAGCACCGAAAGAGAAATAACCGAACGAAATT
>NZ_JBOHKS010000087.1:0-3379 GCF_050729195.1 Hypericibacter sp. | reverse complement strand
GCGTGAAGCCGGCCGCGACGATGGCGATGCGCATCGCCTGCTCCTGGAACAGCGGCACGCCCAGGGTCTTGCCCAGCACCTCCTCCAGCTCGCGCGAAGGATAGGTCACCGGCTCCTTTCCATCCCGACGGCGCAGATAAGGATGGACCATGCCGCCCTGGATCGGGCCCGGCCGTACGATCGCGACCTCGATGACAAGGTCGTAGAGTGTCTTCGGCTTGAGCCGCGGCAGCATCGTCATCTGCGCCCGGCTCTCCACCTGGAACACGCCGATCGAATCGGCCCGGCCCAGCATCTCGTAGATGGCCGGATCCTCCTTCGGCAAGGTCGCCAGGTCGTAGTTCTTGCCGTAATGCCGGCGTAAGAGCTCGAAGCTCTTGGCGATGCAGGTCAGCATGCCGAGCGCCAGCACATCGACCTTCATCAGACCCAGGGTGGCGAGATCGTCCTTGTCCCATTCGATGAAGGTCCGGTCCTCCATCGCCGCGTTCTCGATCGGCACCAGCTCGCTCAGGAGGCCGCGGCTGATGACGAAGCCGCCGACATGCTGCGAGAGATGGCGCGGGAATCCCTTGAGCTCGCGCGCGAGCGCCAGGGTCTGGACCAGGCGCGGATCCCGCGGATCGAGCCCGTGCTCGCGCAGCCGCGTCTCGTCGAGGAAGCTCTTCCCTTTCCCATAGGTCGGCGCCCAGACCTGGCTCGACAGGGCGCCGACGAGATCGAGCGAGAGGCCCATCGCCTTGCCAACCTCGCGCAAGGCCGAGCGGCTACGATAGCAGATCACGGTGGCGGCGATGCCGGCGCGGTCGCGGCCGTATTTGTCATAGACATGCTGGATGACCTCCTCGCGCCGCTCATGTTCGAAATCGACATCGATGTCGGGCGGCTCGCGGCGTTCGGCGCTAAGGAAGCGTTCGAAGAGGAGATCGTTGATCGCCGGATCGACGGAGGTGACGCCGAGGCAATAGCAGACGGTGGAGTTGGCGGCCGAGCCGCGACCCTGGCAGAGGATTTCGCGCTCGCGCGCGAAACGCACCAGTTCGTAGACGGTGAGGAAATAAGAGGCGTAATCGAGCCGGGCGATGAGGGCAAGCTCATGGGCGAGCGCCTTCTCCACCTTGTCCGGCACGCCGCCGGGATAGCGCCATTTGGCGCCGGTCCTGGCCAACATCTCCAGTTCCTGCTGCGGCGTGCGCCCGCCGGTCGTCAGCTCGTCGGGATATTCGTAGCGCAGCTCGTCGAGGCTGAAGCGGCAGCGCTCCGCGATCTCGACCGTGTGCGCGAGCGCCTCGGGCCAGCGCGCGAAGAGCCGGGCCATCTCCTCGGGCGATTTCAGATGGCGCTCGGCATTGGCGAAGAGCCGATAGCCGGCATTATCGATGGTGCAGCCTTCGCGGATGCAGGTCAGCACATCCTGCAGGATGCGCCGTTCGGAGACATGATAATGCACGTCGTTGCTGGCGACGAGCGGTGTGCCACAGGCGAGGCTGAGCGCCTGGAGCCGTTCGATCCAGGCTTCGTCATGGCCGCTCAGATGATGATGGGCGGCGAGGAAGACGGCGCCGGGAAAGACGTCGATCAACCGTTTCAAGCGATCGGCCAGCGCCTCCAGCCCGGCCAGGGAGCCCGGATCGGCGCCCGGCAGCGCGATCAGCATCATGCCGTCTCCGGCCTCGAGCAGATCCTCGAGATCGAGCCAGCATTCGCCCTTGGGCGCTCGCATCTTGCCCAGCGTCAGCAGCCGCGACAGATGCCCATAGGCGATGCGGTCGGTCGGCAGGGCCAGGATCTCGGCGCCGTCGCGCAAGACCAGCCGCGCGCCGGGAATGAGGCGATAGCCCCGCTCACGCGCCGCGTCATGCGCCCGCACCACACCGGCAAGGCTGTTGCGGTCGGCGACCACAAGCGCCGTCAGCCCCAGCTCGGCCGCGCGCGCCACCAGCTCCGCCGGATGCGACGCACCCCGCAAGAAGGAGAAATTGGTGACGGCGGCAAGCTCGGCGTAGGGAAGTGATGAGGACATGGGTGGATCTCGGGAGCATTAAACTTCACACGTGCCCCCTACACGCGCTCCGGTGCTTGGTGCGTAGCCTCAAGCTTGTATCCGTCCGGATCGAGGACGAAGGCGGCATAGTAAGTTGGTCCGTAATGCAACCTGAGTCCGGGAGCGCCCTGATCCACACCGCCGAACTGCAGCGCCGCTACATGAAATCGATCCACGGCCTCGCGGCTGGGAGCGATGAACGCCAGATGAAATCCCGGGCCAGGCGGCGTTACCGGCTTAGGCTGCAGAATGAGCAGCAAATTGTCTCTTTCCGTTCCGGACAGGCCGTAGCCGACATATTCCGGTCCCGTGAAAACCCTGGCATATCCAAGGGCCGCCATGCTGGCGTCATAAAACGCGGTTGTCCGGGCTAGATTGCTGACACCGAACGAAAGATGCCCGAGCAAATCGACCTCCTGCTTGCCATCACCCGATCGCGCCGGGTGGGATGTGAGCGAGTTCGTATTTCAGGCCGTCGGGGTCGGCGAAGAAGACGGCGTAATAGCCGGGCACATAGTCGTATTCGGCCGGCGCGTCGAGCACCGTGGCGCCGATCTTCTTCAACAGCGCATGGAGCCGGTCGATCTCTTCGCGGCTGTCGGCATTGAAGGCGAAATGATGAAAGCCCGGCGCATAACGGTCATGCGGCTGCTTGGCCTTCGTCTTCGCTTGCCAGAGATTGATCGAGCAGCCATGGGCGGTTGAGAACCACAGCGTCATCTCGTCCATGTCCTCGACCTTCTCATAGCCGAGAAAACCGAGAACCGGCGCATAGAAGGCTTCCTCGTTGCGTTTCAGATCGCTGAGCGTGATGCCGAGGTGATTCATCGTGCCGAGCGCCATGTTTATCTCCATCGAGGTGATTTGAAATCCAGCCCCCTCCCCTTGCGGGAGGGGGTAGGGGGAGGGGTGCAGCAGACTCAGCTCAGTGAAATTCCGTCCTGTTCAGTCTTCGAAACCGTCGCACCAAGAATCTCGACTTCAATCATCTGAATCACGCCCTCAAGGCGATATCTCACATCGTCGTTGGTAAAACGAACGATGCGGAAGCCTTGCCTCTCGATCCAGCGCGAGCGCTCTTCATCCTGAGCGATCGTGTGATTGTGAGATTCGCCATCGACCTCGACAACCAATCGGTCGGACAGGCAGATGAAATCGACGATGTAGGCCCCTAACCGAAACTGCCGACGAAACCGGCGGCCCGCGCATCGCTTCACTTGAAGCTTTTGCCAGAGGCGCCGCTCGGCGATCGTCTGGTTGCTGCGAAGGAAGGAAGCTCGGAGATCAGTCATGGAACAGCGGGTCTCCTCACCCCTCCCCCTACCCCCTCCCGCA
>NZ_JBOHKS010000086.1:0-11655 GCF_050729195.1 Hypericibacter sp. | reverse complement strand
GCCGTATCCCTTCGGGGATGCGGCCCTTTTCTGTTGTGGGGTTGCCATGGTTGGTTGAGGGCCGAGGCTCGCGAGAAAGAGTTTCATGCCCGATTGCGCTTTCACCCGGATCGAGACCGAGCGGCTGGCCCTGCGCCGGTTCCAGGCGCGCGACCTGCCCGACCTGGCAGCCTACCGCGCCCATCCCGACGTGCTGCCCTGGCAGGGTTGGTCGAGCTTCGGGCCTGCCGACGCAGCGGCCCTGATCGCCGAGATGGCCTGGCTCGATCCCGATTGGCCCGGCCGCTGGTTCCAGATCGGGATCGCGCTCAAGGATCGCGGCAGACTGATCGGCGATATCGGTCTGTTCGCGCCGGCGGCGGATCCGGCCGGTGCCCGCATCGGCTATACGCTGGCGCCCGACTGGCAGGGCCAGGGCCTCGCGCGCGAGGCGGTGGCGGGGCTGATCGCCTATCTCTTCGCGGCCCGCGCCAAGCGGCGCGTCGTCGCCGGCACGCTGCCCGGCAACGCGCCGTCGCAGCGATTGCTCATGGCGCTGGGATTTCGCCGCCTGCCGTCGCTCGATCTCGACGGCGAGTGGGGGTTCGTGTTGGAGCGGCCAGCCGCCTCTAAAGCTGGTTGATGTCGTCGAGGGAGAAATTGCTTCCTTGCGGATTGTCGCCGATCACCAGCGTGGCGTCGTTCTCGAAGCGATAGGGCGGCACCGGCAGATTGTAGGGCGCCGGCACGCCGCGGAAGACGCGCCCCGCCAGATCATATTTCGAGCCGTGGCACTGGCAGAGATAGCCGCCGGGCCAATCGGCGGTGACGGTCGGCCGGAAGCTCGGGATACAGCCCAGATGCGTGCAGATGCCGACCAGGACGGCGAACTCCGGCTTCACCGAGCGGGACCAGTTCTTCGCATAGGGCGGCTGCTGCAGGGCCTGCGACTGCGGATCGCGCAGGCGGTCCAGCATCGACGTGGATTGCAGCGCGGTGAGCGCATCGGGCGTCCGGTGGACGATGAAGATGGGCCGGCCCCGCCAGGTCACCACGATCTGCTGGCCCGGCTCGACCTTCGAGATATCGACGGTCACGGGCCCGCCCGCCGCGATGACGTCGGCGGAGGGGTTCATCTGATCGAGGAACGGCCAGGCGAGGGACGCGACGCCGATCGCCGTGGTGGCTGCCGTTGCGAGATAGAGGAATTCCCGGCGCGTGGCTTGCGGGGACGGGGCGGTTTTCTGGCTGGGTCGGGGGACGACATACTCGACGGGCATCGATGCTCCTCACTCCCCCCGCCACGCCTGACTTGGTTGGCGGTGATGGGAAGAAAAGAGGCGGATCGCCGCGACCCCGCGATCATGGAGGCGTTTTAAGGCGGCTGGAGCGCGAACGTTCAGGGCAAGACGCGATTTTCCCAATCGTCATGCCGGCCTTCGGCCGGATGCGGGGGCCGGGGTGACGAGTAAGGATAACCGTCTCGCAAACGATGCGGAGGTCGTCGCAGCCTACACCGTCCGGTGACGGACCCGGGCGCCGGTCTCGATGGCGGCGGCGGTGAGACGGTCGATGTCGAGGTGATTGCGGATCAGCTCGAGGAGCCGCAGCTCCTCCTGCGAGGCCTTGCCGTCGGCGGCGGCCACCTCGCAGGCGAGCGCATAGGCGGTCTCGCGCAGCTTCTTCGGCAGCGCCTTCTTGATCAGCGACAGGGCCTCGTCGAGGCCGTCCTCTTCCTGCAGCAGCTTGGCGAAATCGGCGCCGACCTTGGGCAGCTTCTTGCGGTCGAAATCCTCGAACACCGGCAGATGCAGCACCATGTCGCCGATCGAGCCGAGCTCGGCGTCGGACATGTTCCGGTCGGACGCCGACACCATCATCATCGTGTAGATGAGCGCGGCATGGTGGCTGATCTTCGCCATTCAATTCTCTCCTGAAATGCGGGGCCCCCTATGTAGAAGCCGGGTCGGGGGATAGCAAGCGAGCCCGGTTTCCGCCTTGGCAAGGGGTCCGGCCCTAGGAAAACAAAGCCCAGCCGCCCCGCACCCCCGTGATCGACCTCGATCGCTCGAGATGTTTGTACCGGTTTTCCACAGGGAACTGAGTGAACCGGCCCTGCGCCGGCTTGACCGGCGAGAACCGGTCGCCCTAGCGTCGGGGCCGGCTGGTATAAACGGTACACCAGATACCAAGGATACCAATGCAAGTCAGCCCCATCCGGCGACGCAAGCTGTCCGAGGAGGTCGCGGCCCGTCTCGAGGCCATGATCCAGGAGGGCGGCTATCAGCCGGGCGACCAGCTTCCCTCCGAGCGCGATCTGATGAAGCAGTTCGGGGTCGGGAGGCCGGCGGTGCGCGAGGCCCTCTATTCGCTGCAGACCATGGGTCTGGTGGCGGTCAGTAGCGGCGAGCGCGCCCGCGTGACGCGGCCCACGCCCAAGCTCGTGATCGAATCCCTCGCCGGCACGGCGCGGCTGATGCTCTCCGAGCCCGACGGCATCCGTCATTTCCAGCAGGCCCGCACCTTCTTCGAGATCGGGCTGGCGCGCCACGCGGCGGAGCATGCGACCGAGGCCGACCTGATCGATCTCCGGCGCGCGCTCGAGGAGAACCGGCTCTCGATCGGCAATATCCGCCGCTTCGAGCAGACCGACATGGCGTTCCACTATGTGCTGGCGGTGATCCCGCGCAATCCGATCTTCACCGCGATCCATGCCGCCATCGCCGAATGGCTGATGGAACAGCGCACCATGACCTTGACCTATCCGGGTCAGAACGAGATCGCCTACCGGGCCCATGCGGCCATCACCGAGGCGATCGCGTCGCGCGACCCCGACCGTTCGGAGCGGGTGATCCGCGCGCATCTCGACCAGGTGGCGGGTTTGTATTGGCAGGTGGTGGGCGAGCAGGGAGGCGAGCATGTCGGGCTACGTGATCATGGTGGATTTTCACCTGAAGCCCGGTCGCCAGGCCGAGTTCCGCCGGCTGATTGACGAGAATGCGCGGGCCTCGGTCCGCGAGGAGCCGGGCTGCCGGCGCTTCGACGTGCTGGAACCGCCGAAGGAGAAGGACCGGGTGGTCCTCTACGAGATCTATGACGACCGCGCGGCCTTCGAGCTGCATCTGAAATCGGCGCATTTCGCCTCGTTCAACAGCGCGAGCGCGCGCCTGGTGGCGGAGAAGATCGTCACCGACTACGCCTTGGTCTGCGAGGGATCGGAGTAACCGCGGGCCTCGGGAGTCTCTATTCCCGAGGCCGCCATGAAGGGATCAGCGGAGCATGGAAAGCGTCAGCCTGAAGCAGATGGCCCGCAGCAAGAAGGTGAAGCTCGGCCATTTCATCGTCGAGTTCGCCACCCCGGGCATCGGCCATATCGTGAAATCGGCCGGCGGCGATTTCGTCCTGTTCGATCTCGAGCATTCGGGCTTCTCCTTCGAGACCGTCAAGAGCGCCATCCGCTATTTCGAGGCCGCGGGCATCGCGGTCATCTGCCGCGTGCCCTCGAAGAACTACGACCACATCGCGCGCGCCTGCGATATGGGTGCTGAGGGCATCATGGTGCCGATGGTGGGCTCGGCCGAGGAGGCCCGCGCCATCCTCGACTGCATGAAATATTACCCGGAGGGCAAGCGCGGCGTGGCGCTGCAGGTCGCCCATGACAATTACCGGCCGGGCGATGTCGCCAAGAAACAGGCGGCCGCCAACAAGCGCACCACGCTGTTCTGTCAGATCGAGACGGCCGAGGGCGTGCGCAATGCCGACAAGATCGCGGCCCTGCCGGGCGTCGACTGCCTCTGGGTCGGGCATTTCGATCTCTCGACCTCGCTCGGGATTCCCGGCCAGTTCGGCGATCCGAAATTCACCGACGCGATCGATAAGGTCGCGGCCGCAACCAGGAACCACGACAAGGCGCTGGGCCGCCTGGTGCCGACGGTCGAGGCCGGTGTCGATTACTTCAATATCGGCTTCGATTTCATCTGCTATTCGGGCGATGTGTGGGTGCTGCATAACGCGCTGGCCGACGCCCTGACGAAGCTGCGCGGGGCCTGCGAGGGCAAGGCGGGCCGCAAGACCAAGATCGCCGCGGCGGTGGACGAAGCGCCCAAGCGCAAAGGCAAGAAGAAGAGATAGGTCCCGGCGCGATGAGCACGGCTCCCTTCCGCGTGGCTCTTTCGGGCGATTTCAAGAAGCCCGACGGCTCGCCGACCTTTCCGGATTTCGATCTGGGGCCGCTGCTGTCGGCGCCGGGCGTCGAGACGGTGTTCCTCGGGCCCGCCAACCCTGTGACCGCGGAGCAGTTGGCGGACTTCGACGCCCTCATCCTGCTGATGCCGCGCTTTGCCGCCGAGAGCATCCATCCCAACGGGCGCCTCGGCCTGGTCGCGCGGTTCGGCGTCGGTTATGACAATGTCGATACCGAGGCCTGCAGCAAGGCCGGCATCGCCCTCGCGATCACGCCCGACGGCGTGCGGCGGCCGGTGGCGGTCTCGATCATCACTTTCATGCTGGCCCTGACCGGCAAGCTCATGATCAAGGACCGGCTGACGCGCGAGGGGCCGGCAGGCTTCGCACGCCGCGTCGATCATATGGGCGTGGGACTGGTCGGGCGCACGCTGGGCTCGATCGGCATCGGCAATATCGGCGCCGAGCTGTTCCGGCTGGCCAAGCCCTATGACATGAAATTCATCGCCCATGACCCCTTCGCCGACGCCAAGGTTGCGGCGGAGCTGGGCATCGAGCTGGTCGATCTCGACAGCCTGTTCCGGCGCTCGGACGTGCTCGCGGTCAATTGCCCGCTGACGCCCGAGACGCGCCATCTGGTCAATGAGGCGCGTCTCGGCCTGATGAAGCCGACCGCCTATTTCATCAACACCGCGCGCGGCTCCATCGTCGATCAGCAGGCGCTCACCCGCGTGCTGCAGGCGCGGCGCATCGCCGGTGCCGGTCTCGACGTGCTGGAGCAGGAGCCGCCCGCCGCCGACGATCCGATCCTCACGCTCGACAATGTGATCCTGGCGCCGCATGCGCTCTGCTGGACCGACCAGTGTTTTGCCGGCAACGGCGCCGCCGACATCAGGGCGGTCTTGAGCGTGATGAAGGGCGAGGAGCCGCGCGGCGTGGTCAATCGCTCCGTCTTGAGCTCGCCTGTCTGGAAGTCCCGGCTGGAACGCAACCGCCAGCGTTTTGGCCATTAGAGGAATGGGAGAGTGCTCTAGCCCCGCAAAGGAGAATCGCCGCCAAACACGCCACCTGACATCAAGCCAATGGTCGACACGCAAGCCCTCGAGAAAGGGCAGTGGCCTGATCCCAACGCTTGGAGGCCAAGCGTTGGGTGAATCAGTCCACCAAAACCAGGAGAGCGGATCGATTCAGACAACGGATGCAAGCATCCGTTGTCATCGAGCCGCACGGGAGGAAGCCATGAGTTTGTTGAAGAAGCTCGCCTGGGCCGGCGCCTTCGCCGGTCTCGCGCTCAGTGCCTGGTCGTCGGGCGCTGCGGCACAATCCGCCGATGAGATCGCCGCCGAGGCGGCGAAGAAATATGCCGGCACCGAGATCACCGTCGTGTGGGAAGCCGGCCTCCAGTCGCTCGATCCACTGAACTTCTCCGGCCCGATGTGGGAGAAGCTGACCGGCATGAAGGTCAAGGTGATCGAGGTGCCGACGGAAGAGATGTTCACCAAGATCATGCAGGAATATCGCGCCGGCACCGGGGCCTATGACGCGCTCAACGTGATCCCGTCCTGGATGCCCGACCTCGCCAAGGCCGGCGCCCTCGAGCCGCTCGATTCCTATGTCGACAAGTACAAATACCGCGACGAGCTGCAGAAAATCGCGCCGACCTTCCGCGACAACCAGATGACGGTGGACGGCAAGATCTACGGCTTCCCGGACGATGGCGACGTCTTCATCATGTATTACCGGAAGGACGTCTTCGCCGATCCGCAGAACCAGGCGGATTTCAAGGCCAAGTTCGGCTACGACCTGGCTCCGCCCACGACCTGGAAGCAGTTCGACGAGATCGGCCAGTTCCTGACCGACAAGTTCCAGCCGAAGATGTATGGCGCCGCCTTCTTCCGCCAGGCGCCCTATGCCCAGCTCATGTTCCAGGAGCGCTTCCGCAACGAGGGCGGCAAGTTCTTCGACGCGAACACGATGAAGGCCACCATCAACAGCGACATCGGCGTCAAGGTGATGACCGATATGCGCAACGAGAACAAGTTCATGCCGCCCGGCGTGGAGACCTGGGGCTTCGTCGAGAATCTGGCGGCCTTCATGTCGGGCCAGACGGCCATGACCATCTCCTGGCCGCCCTATGGCCGGTGGGCTGCCGGCTATGGCCAGGACGAGAAGGCGCTCAACTGGGTGCCGAAGACGCAGATCGCCGGCAAGGTCGGTTATGCCCTGCCGCCCGGCGGTCATCCGCAGCTGGCGCTGGGTTTCGCCCTCTCGGTGGCCTCGACCAGCAAGCATAAGGACGCCGCCTATCTGTTCATCCAGTGGCTGAACAGCGAGAAGATCTCGACCGAGCGCGTGCAGCTGCCCTATACGCTGCGCGATCCGTTCCGGGTCTCGCACTACACCGATCCGACCTATCTGTCGCGCTGGCCGGATGCCAAGGACTATCTCGCGACCTTGAAGCAGGCTTCCGAGACGGGCCTCTTGGATCTCTCGCTCCTCCAGACCGACAAGTACGAAGAAGCCCTCCGCCAGGGCATCAGCGCGCTCTGGTCGGGCGAGGATCCCAAGGCCATCCTCGACAAGATCGCGGCCCAGTGGGACGCGATCACCGAGAAGGTCGGGGTCGACAAGCAGAAGGCGGTCTATCAAGGTTGGGCGTCCAAGTCCGGCGCCTATCCGCAGATGTGAGACCTGGGGAGCGGCGGACATTCCGCCGCTCCCTTTCTTCTTATCCCCCCTTGCGGGGGAGGGTTAGGGAGGGGGACGACGTGATGGATGCGATGATGAAAGAACTTTCCACCGCGCGAACGGGGCTGCCATGGAGTTCACCCCCTCCCTTGCCCTCCCCCGCAAGGGGGGAGGGGATGAGTTGTTGATGACGGCCCCTCCATGACCCTGCAAGTGGCGGCCGGACGGCGTCGCGCTTCGGCGAGCGGCCCGTTCCTGGATCGGAACTTCAAATATGTGATCGTCGCCCCGGCGATCCTGGTGCTGCTGCTGGTCGGCCTGTTCCCGCTGATCTATTCGCTGATCGTCAGCTTCCAGGGCGTGACGATGATGGAAGCGGATACCTCCTTCCAGGGCCTGAAGAACTACGCCGCGTTGTTCGACGATCTGCGCCTCTGGCAATCGCTGGCCCATACGCTGATCCTGACGGCGGTCGCCCTTCCGATCGAGCTGGTGCTGGGGCTGCTGTTGGCACACCTCTTCCTCGAGAAGATGCCGGGCCGCGCGATCTTCATAGCGCTCCTGACCCTTCCCACCATGATCTCGCCGATCGTCTCCGGCGCCACCTGGCGGCTGCTGTTCGACCATCATTTCGGGCCGATCAACCAGATCATCGCCTGGTTCGCGGGCCATCAGGTGCCGATCATCTGGCTGCTCAATCCCAACACGGTCTATCCCGCGATCCTGGTCTGCGAGATCTGGCAGTGGACGCCCTTCATGTTCCTGATCCTGCTGGCCGCGCTCTCGAACGTCGACAAGTCGCTGCTCGAAGCGGCCGAGCTCGACGGCGCGCCCTATCGCACCATCTTCCGGCGCATCGTGCTGCCGGCGATCTGGCCGGTCATGTCGGTGGCGCTCCTCATCCGCGGCCTCGATCTCTTCCGCATCTTCGATATCATCTGGGCGTTGACGCGCGGCGGCCCCGGTACCATGACCGAGACCATCTCGGTCTATGCCTATCTCCAGGGCTTCGAGCAGTTCGAGATCAGCTATGCCGCGGCGATCGCCTTCCTGGTGATCTTCCTGCTGACGGTCGTGGTGATGATCCTCTTGAAGCGCACGGGGATCGCGCGATGAAGGGCCGGCGCGCCGCCACGACGCTGGGCCTGCGTTATGCCGCCGCCGCCGCGGTCACGTTCGTGTTCCTGTTCCCGATCTACTGGCTCTTCATCATCTCCTTCAAGACGCCGGACGAGATCTTCGCCTTCCCGCCGGTCTGGTGGCCCGCCAACATCCAGTTCGCCAATTACGCGGTGCTGTTCAAGGATGGCGACGTGGTCGCGGTCTGGAACAGCCTGGTCATCGCCGGCTCCAGCACGATTCTCGCCATGTTCTTCGGCACGCTCGCGGCCTACAGCCTGGTGCGCTTTCGCACCGGCGGCGACGATCTGGCGATCTGGATCATCTCGCAGCGCATGATCCCGCCGATCGTGATCGTGTTCCCGATCTTCCTGCTCTATGTCTGGCTCGGCGGCGTCGACACCTATTGGGGCCTGGTCCTGCTCTATACCGCCTTCAACCTGCCTTACGTGATCTGGATGATGCGCGGCTATATCGCCGACATCCCGATCGAGCTCGAGGAGAGCGCGCTGGTCGATGGCTGCAGCCGCTGGCAGGTGCTGATGGGCGTGGTGTTTCCGATGGCGCGGGCGGGGCTCTTCGCCACCGCCGTCTTCACCTTCGTCTTCGCCTGGAACGATTTCATCTTCGCCCTGGTGCTGACCCGGACCGAGGTCATCACCTATCCGGTCCAGGTGACGCATTATTTCGGCGGGCAGTCGAATTTCTGGGCCAAGATCGCGGCCATGTCGGTGCTGGGGACCGTGCCGGTCTTCATCGCCGTGGCGATGCTGCAGCGCTATCTGGTGCGCGGCATCTCCATGGGCGCGGTCAAGGGCTGAGCATGAACGAAGGATCGAGATCATGGCGGATCTGAAGATCAAGGACCTGCATAAGCATTACGGGCCGGTCCATGCCGTGCGCGGCGTCGATCTCGAGATCCCGGCCCAGGAATTCGCGGTGCTGGTGGGGCCTTCGGGCTGCGGGAAATCGACCCTGCTGCGCTCGGTCGCCGGCCTCGAGGATGTCGACCAGGGCACCATCGAGATCGGCGGCAAGGTCGTGAACGAGATGCGCCCGCGCGACCGCGACATCGCCATGGTGTTCCAGAACTACGCGCTTTATCCCTTCCTGACCGTCTATGAGAACATCGCCTTCGGCTTGAAGGCGCGCAAGACGCCCAAGCCCGAGATCCAGACCCGGGTTCGGCGCGCGGCCGACATGCTGGGCATCACGCCGCTCCTGGAGCGGCTGCCGCGCCAGCTCTCGGGCGGGCAGCGCCAGCGCGTGGCGATCGGGCGTGCCATCGTGCGCAATGCGCGGCTCTTCCTGTTCGACGAGCCGCTCTCCAACCTCGATGCGCAGCTCCGCGACGAGATGCGGGGCGAGATCAAGCGGCTCCATCAGGAGATCGCCACCACCATGATCTATGTGACCCACGACCAGATCGAGGCCATGACCCTGGCCGACCGGATCGTCCTGCTGCGCGACGGGAAGATCGAGCAGCAGGGCAAGCCGTTGGAGCTGTTCGAGCGGCCTGCCACCCGCTTCGTCGCGGGCTTCCTGGGCTCACCGCAGATGAACTTCCTCCCCGGCCGCCTGGTGAACGGGGGCGGCACCCGCGCCGTCAAGCTCGGGGACGGCACCCTGCTGCCCTTGCCGGCCAGCCGCTGGGGCCAGCTCGCGGCCGCCAACGACAGCGAGATCGTGCTGGGCCTGCGGCCGGAACATATGAGCCGCGCCCAGGGCACGGCGCTGCCGCCGGGCGCCGTCAAGATCGGGACCACTGTCGAGCTGGTCCAGCCGACCGGTTCGCGCAGCTATGCCACGCTCGGCCTCGGCGGACAGGCCGTGGTGGCCGAGCTCCAGGCCCATGATGTCAGCCGGCCGGAAGAGAAGCTCGAGCTGCAGATCGATCTCAACCGGGCCTCGCTGTTCGATGCCAAGACCGAGAAGGCCCTCTGATGCACCGTCCTGGCTATTTCTTTCCTCTCCCCCACGAGCGTGGGGGGGAGGGTAGGGTGAGGGGGCTCTCTCAAGAAAGAGCGCCACAAGCTTTACCACCCACCTCACCCTGCCCTCTCCTCCCGCAAGCGGGAGGAGAGGAAAGAAAAAGAGTTAGAATGACCGGAGCTTGAGAAGGATTCAGGACCATGGCTATCGCCGCACCGTCGCCCGCGATCATGCTTGCCGGAACCGAGCAGCCCAACGTGGCGGGCCGCACGCTGAAGGCCGGGCCGCTCACGGCCGAGCTCGAGAATGGCGCGCTGCGCACCATCCGCTTCGGCGGCGTCGAGGTGCTGCGCACGGTGGCGTTCCTGGTGCGCGACGAAAATTGGGGGACCTTCGATCCGGCGATCGGCGATCTCAAGGTGACGGAAGGGGCCGACGGCTTCGCGGTCTCCTACAAGGCCGTCTGTTCCGACGCCAAACGCAAGATCCGCTATGACGCGCGCATCGCCGGCAAGCCGGATGGCAGTTTGAGCTTCGAGGCGACCGCGACGCCGGAGACCGACTTCCTCACCAACCGCACCGGCTTCGTCGTGCTGCATCCGCTGAAGGGCGTGGCGGGCCATCCGGTGAAGATCGAGCATGTGGACGGGCGCAAGGTCGCCGACAAGTTCCCCGCGATCGTCAATCCGGTGCAGCCCTTCCTCGATATCCGCGCGCTGAGCCATGAGGCGGCGCCCGGCGTCTGGGCGACGACGCGCATGGAAGGCGACAGCTTCGAGATGGAGGATCACCGCAATTGGTGCGACGCCTCCTACAAGACCTATGTGCGGCCGCTGGCGCTGCCCTGGCCCTACACGCTCAAGAAGGGCGAGAGCTTCAAGCAGTCGGTGAGCCTCAGCTTCAGCGGGCCTGCGCCCAAGCCCGCCACCGGCGCCGACGCGGCCGTCGGCATCACGGTGTCGTTGGGCGAACCCGGCGGCGGCAAGCTGCCGCGCATCGGGCTCGGCCTGCCGGCGGAGGAGGGGGCGCCGTCGCTCGCCGCGGCCGACCTGCTGAAACGCGCAGGGCCGCAGCTGCTGATCGCGCAGATCGATCTGCGCCAGAAACATGGTGCCCGCGAGCTGGAGACCTACAGGAAGATCGCCGAGGCGACCGGGGCCGGCATCGTGCTGGAGATCACGCTGCCCGGGCAGACGGACGATCCCGCGGCCGAGCTGGCGCCCCTGGCAAAGGCCTTGACCGAGAGCGGCCTGAAGCCCGCGGCCGTCGTGATCTCGCCGGCCGTCGATCTCAAGGCGGTGCTGCCCGGCAGCAAGGGCCCGAAGGCGCCGCCGCCGGAAGCGATCTATGCGGCGGCGCGCAAGCTCTTCCCGGGCATTAAGCTGGGCGGGGGCATGTTCTCCTTCTTCACCGAGCTCAACCGCAAGCGCCCGCCGGCGATGCTGCTCGATTATGTGACCCACACATCGAGTCCGATCGTCCATGCGGCCGACGACCGGTCGGTGATGGAGACCTTGGAGGCGCTGCCTTACCAGGTGCAGTCCACCCGCGCCTTCATCGACGGCAAGCCCTATTGGGTCGGGCCCAGCGCCATCGGCGCCCGCGACAATCCCTATGGCGCCGCCTCCTCGGTCAATCCCAACAACCAACGGGTCTGCTTGGCGCAGATGGATCCGCGCCAGCGCGGGCTCTTCGGCGCCGCCTGGAATCTGGGCTATATCGCGGCCTTCGCGCGCGGCGGGCTCGAGGTGGTGG